>NZ_JBUZTL010000011.1:0-147663 GCF_055408345.1 Pseudomonas sp. B424
TGCGACGAATAAACAGATCGCTGCAGCCGCCACGAACGCGGTGGATGCCAAGGCATCTAAAAACAGTAGCGATATTACGACGAACAAACAGATCGCGGCTGACGCAACCCGCACGGTTGATGCTAAGGCCGTACAGAATATAAGCGATATTGCGGTAAACAGAAGCGTAATTCAAACTAATACTCGGGCCATAAATACCAATAGCCGTATGATATCCTGGGTTAACGGACGGGTAGATGAGTTAGATGCAAGGCTCAATGGACTTGATAATCGGGTCAGTAGAACTGAAAAGAAACTGGCCGAATTAAAGTTGAATGTAAGTGGTTTTATGGCTCAGAGCGCAGCGATGTCGTCATTGATCACGCCCATGACCCCAGGTAAAATCTCAATCACGGCCGGTGTAGGGTCTTCAGGACCTGCGCAAGCTTTTGCAATTGGCGCGGGGACAAGGTTTGACGAGATGTGGAGTGCGAAAATCAGTGCGTCCTATGACAACGTAACGGAGCAAGTTACGGCTGGCGTTGGTGTTGGCATGGAGTTTTGAAAGTGGCTATGTCCGAAGAGTGTGAGGTATATCATACTACTATGATGGTGATGTGCAACTGGCGACGAGCGAGTATAAAGTCAGTTCTAAATATAGCATGCGCTCAGAAGTTCAATTGAACTGGCTGTGTATTGAAAGTGGAAATCTTGGAGGGTACGCTCAGTAGCCTTGAATAAATAAGGCATTTTGTTCGTGAACGAAAAGTGGTGGATGGTTACCTGGGTGCTGTTGAAGGACATGTTCAGCCCCCAGGGTGGGTTCTATTATATGTGCGTATTTAATTCAAATTGTCGTGCCGAGGCCTATAGATGCGTAAGAAAGTAGTCAGTCAATGGACATTAGGCGTTGGGTTGGGTTGCCTCTTGATGAGTGGTTACTCTGCGGGTCATAATGACAGTACCTGTGCTGAGCGTCGTGATGAAATACTGTATCAATTAGAACAGGCCAAACTAAGTGGTAATCGGTATAAGCAGTCGGGGCTGGAAACAGCCCTGCGCAACGTAGAACGGTACTGTCAGGACGATCCGGTTGAGCGTCATCAAAATAAAATAGCAAGCGCTGCGGCTGAGGTGATTTACAGAAGTGAGCAACTTGAAAAAGCGTTGGAAGAGGGCGCGCCAAGTAAAGTTAAAGTATGTCGAGAGAAACTGCATCACGCTCGTAGGGAGTTAGCCCGTGCAACAGCGGATTAATGGTATATCGTTATTAAATAATGAGAGTCAGCATGAGCAATGCATGGGTTAAGGGTATGTTGATTTGCGCACTGGCAACATTTTCCAGTTCGGCAATGGCCATGAATGATTTTTGGCTTGAAACGTTAATATCCAGTACGTCCGGTGGAACAACCTATCTCACTTCCAAGGACAACAAACTGAACGTGTCCGTACTTGGTGATGCGAGCAGTTTTGTTGCAAGCGGTGGTACTATCCGCGGCCCTTACCTGGAGGCGTCAATTAATGCTATGCGGGAGTCTAACCCCGACCTGGATGTTAGTGATATGGAGTTGGCCACACGTTTATTGTTGCTATCGGTATCTGAGTCGTTGGGGGAGTCATCATGAAGCTTAAGATTTTACTTGCCGGCGTCCTTATGTTTACTGTAAGCATTTCAGGTTGCACGACCAGAGACTGGATTCAAGCAGTGGGTGGTGCTGCACAAGCCCGTGACGATTACGCCAAAAAAAGCCGTATCGAACGTCTAAAAAAAGCAAATACCGCGTCCTCTCGCGTAAAATAAATTCGAAGCGTTTGCGGAATCTAATTTCCAATAAAACATTGATTTATATGTAAAAAATGCGTTTTGAAAATACGTCCACTCCGGTTCGATTTCAGCTTCGGTCCCCACCTTCTAAAGCCCCGTGACCTTGGTCCAAGCGTTTTTTTTGCCTGCGATTTGAAGATGATTTCCGCCGGCAGCCTCTTTAATCCGTAATTTGGAGCCTCGTTACGAGGGGAGGGCTTCGCCTGATCTCATGGGCCGATTAGTCTGCTTTCGGCCCAGAGTGTGTAAAAACGTGTCGCCAAAATCGAAGTGCGCGCTTCTACGTTAAATCTGAAATTTATCAGCACATCAGCAGATGTGAATTTTGCGTAGAAGCGCGGTTTCCAGTCTGGTTTTGAGTAAATTTCGCATTGAAAAACGTCTTTACACAACCTGGGCCGAATGTAGACGATCACCCGAGGCAGACGGCGACGGCCAGAGGTATCGGGGCCGTGGCCTGATCCAGATCACCGGGCGGGCCAACTACACGGCGCAGCAGATCCTCAGGCGCTGTATGCCCGTGCCCTCAAGGTGTTGGCGTGAAGCTCGATGCGGTGAAGTGTGGAGTGTGGAGTGGCAATGCTGCTGATTCTCGGCCTTATGGCTAGCAGTGCCTGGGTAGCTTGGGCGTGGCAAGCCAACGCCTACAACAAGAGACTCGCCAGCAAGAAGCCGCCCACCAAACAATCCTGACCCATGTGGCCAATTCCAACTCAGCGCTAATCCTCGCCGAGCAGTGTAAACGCCTCGCCCTGGAGCAATGGCTGGCAGCGAGTGACCAAGCCCACTATCGAGCACTGACCGATACCAAAACCTCTCAAACCCGCCTGCGTGATCGCCTTGCTACTGCGGACCTGCGGCTGTCAGTCCTGCTCGACACCAACGCCACACATGATCGTGACGGAATGCAAGCCACCACCGGTACCGGCGGCGTGGTTCATGGAGCCGCGAGAGCCCAACTTGACCGAGCGCATGCTCAACGAATTATCGAAATCACCGGCGACGGCGACCAAGGACTTATCGCGCTGCAGGCCTGTCAGGCGTACGCCAAAGAAGCCTCACACACGAAATACAAAGAGCGGCCGAATCTGGATGCAACAACATCCAGCCCGGCCATTGAACCCTCGGATAATTCATCAAGCCCAGCCAAAGCTCCCGCTATCACCCTATAAATACTAAAAACTGTTCTGCGGCCGATACGTTTCGTTGTCGAAAAATAGCGATGGCGTGAGTGTATGGGCGATATTTGATAGTTGTAATTACTCTGCTCGGCAAGATGTGAGGGGGTCACTGATTACAGTGAGGTTTGCTTTGAAACAAGCCTTGTACCGCTTGGTCGAGGATCGTCAGTATTGACGTCGTTATATAAGGGGTTAAGAGAGTGGGTTTCAAATTATTATCTGGCAGCAGAGCGCTAAAAACTATTGATGTGATATGTCACGATTTTTTTTGTCAAGCATTAGAAGATAAAAGGGTGGGGTCGCACAATTTAAAAAAATTTGTTAAGCGTGTAAATAATACTCCGCATCCGCATAGAACAATAAGCATTGATGAGTTTGGTCTTATTAGCAAAGCCCTTAGAGGCGTTAACGAAATATTTAATCGTCAGGGGGGTGATCTGAAGTCTGCTAAATACAAGACTCTCACAGAGACATTGTTGCTTGTAAGCAAACCTAAAAAAAACGAAATTTCGGCCAGGAATAAGTCTATTTTAGATCAGGTGCAGCGCGGGGCAGTTGCTCTGAAAGAAAAGGCTGATCTGTTGGAGACTAGAATTAGTAATATCAAGAATGACTGCCTAAATATAATTGAAGGTCTAGAGCCTGACTATAAAGAAGAAGCGCTTCAATACTCTAATAGTCAAAGGCTGTTTTATTGGCAAGATGGGTTTGCTGGCGAGACTACTTATTCTATATTTGCAACAGATTCGTCAGAGACGCAAGATCTTGCCTCAGCCCAAGATGGGGGGGCTCAAGTTAAATTATTGTCTTGGGTGTCACTGGGGCCGAAAATTCACTTAAAATTTCAGAAGGAAAATGAGCTATCAGCGTTAAAAGAATTGATTGCAGTAGCAGACAATATGGTCAAGAGAGAGGTTGGCGTGTTATCTGTCCCGTATTTCACTCCGGACGAGTATAAGGTGTACGGCCATGGGCGACAGTGACACCGTGCGAAGCCATAGGGCCTGACATAGAACTCTTATAAATTTGGCATAACGCCGCAGGAAGATTGGGGCACCCTTGTATTTTTTTTGCGGGGGAGCGCGAAGCTTAGATGTGTTTCAATTCATATTTAGTACAGTGGGTGCCCCGTTAATATGCCCCGTAATAATTGATATGTTTAGGCTTTGACGCCTTTAGCGCTCACGGTTGCTTGAGCCCTCACCACAAGCAGATGAAGCATAGAGTTTATGAAAATACAGCGCATGGGTATTAATCTCTATAGGTAATATTCGAGATTTCATTCAATAGTGTCACCCTTAAAAACCGAGATGAACACTATGTTTGTCGTCTACGCTTGTTCTTATTAACATGGTGGGCTTATTTTTTTGTTGTATGTGCTTTGCAAACCCCTTACCTCAGAATGCCAGATTACAGATGGATCACAGGCACTTCATTAGAACTGCGCAGTGCCACTGCAAATTATCGTGTTTATGACTTCAGCGGCATGATCCGCTCGGCACCTTGGTTTTTCACACTCCCCACAGCGTTGCCAACCGGGTACCACTCAAAGTCTTTAGTTGGCTGGCAACAGTTCAACGCCAACTCTTCAGCGATTTTTTGATCGAGGTCGTTCTCCATCCACTTACGCGCATGCTCGGGAGAGAACACCACGGGCCGTCGATCATGAATGTCGACCATCCCCTGACCACTGGCAACAGTGATAATCACAAACCCATCCCCTTCATGAGGCTCCAGCCCAGTGTGAACCTTGGCCAACACCGCGAAAAACATCGGCGCCTGAGTTTTCAGGCGAATGAAGTATGGCTGTTTCTTTTTCGGGTAGTCAGGGTCTTTGACCCACTCATACCAACCGTAAGCCATGACTAATGCGCGGCCGTCTGGCCAAAGCTGTTTAAAAAATTTGTCGGTCGTTACGGTCTCGACTCGTGCATTGATCGGATGAGGTCTTTTGCCTTTGGCCCAGAAGGGCGCCCAGCCCCAGCGCACAGGATCGATTCTCAGGTTGTCCTGTTGATTGTGGAGAATGCAGGGAGCTGGGATATTTGCAGGCGATGTGGCCGTGGTGGATCGTGCAATTGAGCCGGCGCATGACTACATCATCGTTGCGCTACTGAATAACGATCCGCTGTGTAAACGGCTGGTGATCCGTGGAAAGGCAATGATCCTAAGGCCAGGGAACCCGAAGTATCCAGATCGTCACATCATGGAAGGGGATGAATTCTCTGTCTGAGGTGTGATGACGTAAACGGTGCGAAGCCATTTACGATAAAAGTTTGGGATCTTTTCGTTACGGCCAGCAGTGCATGGACGGCCTGGACGTGGCAAGCCAACTGTCAGAGGCTGTCCGGATCCCCGAAAAACATCTGGATCCGCGAACGCAACCAGCGCTCGCCGGGGTCGTTGTCCTGGGCGCCGCGCCAGGCCATGTGCAGTTCAAAGCTTTGCACGTCCAGCGGAGGATCTTCGGCGCGTACACCGCCTGCCGCAGTGAGGGCTTCGGCAGTGTAGTCGGGGACGGTGGCGATGATGTCAGTCCCGGCCAGCAAGGTGCTCAGGCCATTGAACTGCGGTACGGCCAGCACTACGTGGCGCTTGCGGCCCATTTTTTCCAGTTCGGTATCTATAAAGCCGCTCAGGTCGCCGGCAAACGAGACCAGGGCGTGGGGCCGCTCGCAGAAGTCATCCAGGCTCAGTGCGCCGGGCATGGTGTCGGCCCGCAGCAGCTTGGGCCGGCTGCGCCGCAGTACCTTGCGCTTGGCGTTGGCAGGCAGGTCGCTGGTGTAGCTGACACCCACCGAGATTTCGCCCGAGGCCAGCAGGGGCGGCATCAGGATGTAGTTGACCCGCCGAACCACCAGGACGATGCCCGGCGCTTCAGCACGCAAGCGCTTGAGCAACAGGGGCAGCAGCGCGAACTCGACATCGTCCGACAGGCCGATCCGGAACACCGAGGTGCTGGTGGCAGGGTTGAACTCTGATGCACGGCTCACCGCCGTGGAAATCGAGTCCAGGGCCGGCGACAGCAGGGCAAAAATCTCGATCGCCCGGGCGGTGGGCTCCATGCTGCGCCCCGTGCGCACGAAAAGCGGGTCATCGAACAAGTTGCGCAGGCGTGACAAGGCTGCACTGATGGCCGGCTGCCCCAGGAAAAGCTTCTCGGCTGCGCGGGTCACACTGCGTTCATGCATCAGGGTTTCAAAGACGATCAGCAGGTTCAGATCGACGCGACGCAAGTCGTTACGGTTCATCGGGCAGGCTTCACAGGGGAGTCAACAGGTAGTGAGGTAACGGATCTTACTGGCAAAATTGATTTTTCGTCACTCGGTAGATTTAGTTTCGATCTTAGATGGCGAAGGTTTCTCGTCTATTTACTACGGTTTTCTAGGGCTTTTAGGAGCCGCGTCGGCTAGCAATCTGTCTGCGGATCAATGTCAGGCATGTCGACTATTAATGCTGTCTGTTAGTCTTGCGCACAAAGCCCGGATAAAGTCCCGTGGTATTAGCGATTAATTAGGCGAGGTTTGTAATGTCGCGCACGATCCGTTTTCACAAGTTTGGTCCGGCCGAGGTGCTCAAGTGCGAAGAGCACGAAGTCGCCGCGCCTGCGCCTGGCGAAGTGCAGGTCCGTGTCGAAGCCATTGGCATCAGCTGGTATGACGTGCTGTGGCGCCAGAACCTGGCCCCTAGCCAGGCGCGGCTGCCTGCCGGTATCGGCCATGAAATGGCAGGTGTTGTCACCGCTGTCGGCGCGGGTGTTGATGACCTGGCCATCGGTGACAAGGTCGCCAGCTTTCCCGGCCAAAGCGCCAACGACTACCCCACGTACGGCGAGCTGATCCTGATGCCGCGCTCCACGCTGACCCGCTACCCGGACGTGTTGTCCGCGGTTGAAGCCAGCGTGCATTACACCCCGTTGCTGATCGCCTACTTCGCCTATGTCGATCTGGCGCAGGTCAAGCCAGGGCAAACTGTGTTGATCACCGATGCCAGCCACTGTGCCGGACCTTCGTTTGTGCAGTTGGGCAAGGCCCTTGGCCTGAAGGTGATTGCCGCGACCAAGGATGCAGCCGAGCGCGAATGCCTGCTGAGCCTGGGTGCCGACAAGGTGATCGTCACCGAAGAGCAAGACCTGCTGATGCAGATCAACAAGATCACCGACAACAAAGGCGTGGATGTGGTGCTCGATGGTTTGGGCGGCCCGCAAATGTCGGTGCTGGGTGACGTGCTGGCACCTCGTGGCAGTCTGGTGCTGTATGGCCTGCAAGGCGGCAATCAAACCCGCTTCCCGGGCTGTGCCTGCTTCCAGAAGAACATCAAGTTCTTTGTCCACTGCATCGGCAACTTCACCGGCAAGCCGGAGCTGGGCATTGCCCAGGACGAAGAGGCCATGAAGCGCGCCCTGCGTGACATCAACCAGTTGACCGCTGACCGGGTACTGACGCCACTGGAAATACGGGTGTTCCCGTTTGAACAGTTCGTTGAGGCGCATCGCTATATGGACGATTGCCCATGTCGCGGGCGAGTCGCGCTGCAATTGCCCCCAGCCTGAACTCCCGCTGCCGGGCAGTACTCATGCCAGCAGCTGTAAAAACGCCCCTGAACATTGCGTTCAGGGGCGTTTTTGTTTGTGCCCGGGCTAACAGGGTGTTTAGGAGGGAGTAGCGGCTATACACCGTTTCAGGAGTGCGCAGGGAAATAAACTATTCACAAAGATGTCATATACGACAAATTGTATTTTTTTGAGTGGGTTTTATGTAGGGCTATTCCTGTGCGTATGTGAGCCATGTCTGTTCCGGGTTGGAGGGTCGAGGTAAATGTGGGCGCGTCCAGTGGGGCTGCTGATAATGCAGTGCTCGAACTGGAGGAGTCATCCATGAACAACTTCCATGAACAAGCCATGTGTTTTGTTTATCAACAAGTACTGCAGCGGCTATTGGGTTTTTTCAGCCGTCCCGAGCGCATTGCCTTGCAACTGTTGATTCAACGGTTACTGGTGGCGGCGGGGGGCGTGGACAACATCGGGCGCTATCGGGTCATGGTGGTTCACGAGGGGGGCAAAGAGTGCGCTTATACATTGGCTTTTTTGCGGGCAGCCCAGCTCAGCATTGCGGGGCGTTCGCCCGGCACATTCATGTTGCGCGTTGCAATACTGCGTCAGCCGCGAATGACTGCCAATGTAATGGAGCGTATTCAGACCCAATGCAGCGAGTTGTTTGTCTACGAGGATCGGCGAGTGGAGCTGCTGATGGTGGATGAACACGAGGCCAACCGGTTGCAGGCGCCGGCAGCCTTTGAACGCCTGACATCGGTCATGAATCGCACGCAGGTACTGATGTCGGGGCACCTGACCCAGGGGGATACGCGGGCAACGTTTTTTTACTCCGACCTCTTGTCTCGAGCCGGGCTGTATCGTCGGGCGTGCGAGTGGGGCGGTGAAGTAGACGCCTTGATTGACCGTCGCCCGCCCACCCACCTTGGGCAATACATGGCGTGGATCCGGCGGGTAGCTCAACAGCAGGGGCATGTGTTGCAGGGCGGGCACCGGGAGGGGCTCGAAAGTGTGGTCAAGTTGTGCTGCAAGCTGGATGACGACTATAAACACTTGTTGCGTCTGTCAACGGCCTCGGGGGTCGAAGTAGCGGGTGGCGCAGCCGCCAATGATATCAACGTGATTAATGTGTTTGATTGCCTGTCCCAGGAAGTGGATGTTTCGCGCTCTCAGGTGCTGATGTTTGTCGAAGGGCCCTGGAATCTGAAAGCGCTGGATATAGAAGAGCCTCAGGCCGCTGTCGTGTTATTGGCCGCCCACGTGCACGGTTTGCGCGGGGCGTACAAGTACGGCGTTGAATACAGCGTCGGGGTGGATGCCTACTTGCGCCGGGCCTCGATGGAAAACAAGTGCAATGAGCGATTCAAGGGGCAACTGGTCAGGCAGTTGGGGGCGGCTTTTAATACGCCCAAAAGAATAGAAAAATTGCACGGTACGGCCACGCAATACCTGAGAGAACTGCACGGTGTCAGTGACGAGCAGTTGGGATGTTTTATTTGCTCTCCTTTTGTTAACCAGGGCCGGGGTCTGCAAGCGTTCCTGCAAACGTGCTACCCCGAAAAGCTGGCGTTGCTCGACGAGTTCCGGCAGGTGCTGATGGGGCAACCCATATCCTTGCAAGTGGATGCGACCTGGCTGGTGTCAGTGAGCGGCTTGCCCCTGGACTCACTTCAAGCGCTGTATCACATGCAAAATATCGACTTCAGGCAAGACCGCTCCCTGATTGCCACCCTCTGGGCCCACGACCCCAGGAAGCAGCCCTGGCACTCGGCCCCTGCGGGTTGAGGCGTGCCGCTCATCCAATAGGATTTGCCAGAACACTGGGCAAACTGATATCTGTACGCATATCCAGTATCGAAAGCCAGTGGTCCGTCCTGCCCGTGATTTCCAATCCCCTTGAAGACCCGTTTTACTACCTGAAGAATTTCCAGCATGTACTTGGCTGGATCGCAGCCCGTTATGACGACGTATTAAGTGATGAAGAGCACCGCTTTATCGCCGGTTTTGCAGAGCTGCCCGGCACGTCGCAAGCGTTGTGGGTGCGTATGGTCATGCGTAAGGGCCAGCATTTTCGGGCCAGCAAGCTGAGCTATCCGGAAATCGGCGACGCGTCTCGGGCTGCGGCTCCCTTGCTGGCCTCGGGGTGGCTCAGTGATCAGGCGCCGCTGGCATTGGCCGAGGTGTTCGAGGTTCTGCAAAAACCTGAAATTCTGGCCCGGTTCAGCGGGCATATCGTGCAGCCCAAGGCTAAAAAATCGGAGTGGCTGGCGGCGCTGGAGGTCGATTTTACCCAGCATCAGAGTCTGGCCCAGTGGCATCCCGACCTTGAGGAGCCGCTTTACACCCTCAACCACCGGCCCCTGTGCGATCGCCTGCGGCTGATGTTTTTTGGCAACCTCAGCCAGAGCTGGTCGGACCTGGTGCTGGCGGACCTGGGCCTGTTTACCTACGAAAAAGTCGATTTCAGCCATGGGTCACGGGCGCTGCGCAACAGGGCCGACATTGATGGTTATTTGCATCTGCATGCCTGTCGTGAGCAGTTTGAAGCGGGGGGCAGCGTGACTGAGGTGTTGCAACAGGTGCTCGGCTGCCAGGCGGATAACCGCTGGTTGCAGCGACGTCGCGCGCGCTTGCTGTTTCAGCTCGGCCAGCACCTGGAGCGCATCGATGATTTGCCCCTGGCGTTGCAGGTCTACCGCCAGAGCCAGCACCCTGAGGCACGCCAGCGCAGCATCCGGGTGCTTGAGCGTCAGGGTGAGTACCAAGAGGCACTGAGCCTGGCAAATACCGCGCAACAGGCGCCGCTCACTGATGCCGAACAGCAGCATCTGCTGCGGATCATCCCGCGGTTGCGGCGCAAGCTCGGGCTATCGGCGCTTGCGGTTTCCAGGCCCGGCCCACCCGACCGGCTGGACCTCAGCCTGCCACGGGACGACGCCACCTGCGTTGAACTCATGGTGGTCGCACATCTGCAGGTGCCCGAGGCTGCGGTGCATTATGTGGAAAACACCCTGATCAACGGGTTGTTTGGCTTGCTGTGCTGGCCGGCCATCTTTGCGCCGTTGCCGGGGGCGTTTTTTCACCCGTTTCAGAGTGGCCCGGCCGACTTGCTGGAGGAGGACTTCAGCCTGCGCCGCGCCGAGCTGTTCGACGCTTGCCTGGCACAGCTGGATGACGGGCGTTACCTGCATACCATCCGCGCGGTGTATGCCGCCAAGTACGGCGTGCAGTCGTCCTTTGTGGCCTGGAGCTACCTGAACCCGACCCTGCTCGAACAGGCGCTGGAGTGCTTGCCGCCTGCGCACCTGAAACTCTGGTTCCGGCGCCTGTTGCTGGATATCAAGGCCAACCGCACCGGCATGCCTGACCTGATCCAGTTTTACCCGGCACAAAAAACCTACCGCATGCTTGAGGTCAAGGGCCCGGGTGATCGCCTGCAAGACAACCAGCTGCGCTGGCTGGCCTTTTGCAAAGCGCATCAGATGCCGGTCACCGTGTGCTACGTGCAATGGCAGGAGCTCCAGGCTTGAGTTATCGCGTCGCGGTGCGAGCCCTGTGCGAATTCACGGCCAAGGCCGGAGATCTGGATTTGCGTTTCACGCCTTCGCCCACGGCACAGCAGGGGATTGCCGGGCACCGTACGGTGGCAGCGCGGCGCGGCGGGCAGTATCAGGCAGAGCTGAGCCTGGAAGGCGAGTACGGTGCCTTGACCGTGCGGGGCAGGGCAGACGGCTATGATCCGGCAGGCAATGTGCTGGAAGAAGTGAAAACCTTTCGCGGCGATTTTACTGCCATCCCGGCCAATCATCGCCAGTTGCACTGGGCCCAGGCCCGGGTCTACGGCTGGCTGCTGTGCCAAAGCCTGCAACTGGAGCATGTCAACCTGGCGCTGGTGTACTTCGATATCGTCAGTGAAAAGGAAACCCGGCTTCAGGAGCGCTGGGCGGCCGCGGACCTGGAGCAGTTTTTCAACCGGCAATGTGCGTTATTCCTGAGTTGGGCCGAGCAGGAAATGACCCACCGCCTTGCGCGGGATGCGGCCGCCCGTACGCTGACCTTCCCCCATGCCGGGTTTCGCACCGGGCAGAGGGCCCTGGCCGAGGCAGTCTACAAAACGGCCAGCACCGGTCGCTGCCTCATGGCCCAGGCGCCCACCGGGATCGGTAAAACCATCGGTACCCTGTTCCCGCTGCTCAAGGCCATGCCCGGCCAGCAGCTCGACAAGCTGCTGTTCCTCACGGCCAAGACACCGGGGCGCAAGCTGGCCCTTGATGCTGCGCAGGTGCTCTACCCAAAGGCGCCGAACACGCCGCTGCGGGTACTGGAGCTGGTGGCGCGGGACAAGGCCTGCGAATACCCCGAAAACGCCTGCAATGGCGATTCCTGTCCGCTGGCCAAGGGCTTTTATGATCGTTTGCCGGCCGCGCGGCTGGAAGCGGTCGCCCGCACGCCCCTCGATCAACAGACCCTGCGCGGCGTAGCCCTGGCACACGGGGTATGCCCGTACTACCTGAGCCAGGAGATGGCGCGCTGGGCGGATGTGGTGATCGCCGATTACAACTATTACTTCGACTTTACGGCGCTGCTCTATGGCCTGGCCCAGGCCAACCAGTGGCGGGTTGCAACCCTCGTGGACGAGGCCCATAACCTCGTGGAACGCGCTCGCCAGATGTACAGCGCAAGCCTCGACCAGCAGACCCTCAACAGCGTGCGCCACACAGCCCCGGCAGCCCTCGACAAGCCGTTCAGGCGCCTGAACCGTGAATGGAATGCCCTGCACAAGGAGCAAGTCGGGCCGTATCAGGTTCATCCGCAACTGCCGGCCAAATGGCTGAGTGCCTTGAGCGCATGCATCACTGCCATCGGCGACTACCTCAACGATCACCCTCAGGGCCTGAGCGGCAACCTGCAAGGGTTCTACTTTGAAGCCTTGCAGTTCAACCGGGTGGCGGAGCTGTTTGACGCGCACTTTCTGTTTGATGTGAGCCTGCGCGAAGACGGCAAGCGGCGCTTGTCGCAACTCAACCTGCGCAACATTGTGCCTGCCGCCTTTATCGGCCCGCGGCTGGCCAGCGCACGCAGCAATGTGCTGTTCTCGGCCACCCTGAGCCCGCAAACCTACTACGCCAACCTGCTGGGTTTGCCGGCGGACACGGTGTGGATGGATGTCGAGTCGCCGTTCCAGGCCGAGCAACTGCACGTGCAGGTGATCAGCCACATATCCACCCGTTTCGTGCACCGCCAGGCCTCACTGGCGCCGATTGTGGAGTTGATCGCCCGCCAGTTCGAACAGCGCCCGGGCAACTATCTGGCGTTTTTCAGCAGTTTCGATTACTTGCAGCAGGTCGCCGAACTGCTCGCCGAGCGTCATCCGCACATCCCCCGCTGGTTGCAGGCGCGGCGCATGGATGAAGCGGCGCGCCAGGGGTTTCTCGATCAGTTCACGATGTCGAGCCAGGGTGTCGGGTTTGCGGTGCTGGGCGGAGCCTTCGGTGAAGGCATTGACCTGCCCGGTGCGCGGTTGATCGGCGCCTTTGTGGCGACCCTGGGGCTGGCCCAGTTCAACCCGGTCAACGAGCAGGTCAAACAGCGCATGGCGGCACTGTTTGGCGCCGGGTATGACTACACCTACCTGTACCCGGGTGTGCAGAAAGTAGTGCAGGCCGCCGGGCGGGTGATCCGTACCCAGAGCGACCAGGGCACGCTGTTCCTGATCGACGACCGTTTCGCCGAACGCAAAGTGCAGCAGTTGCTGCCGCGCTGGTGGCGATTGGGTTGAGGGTGCGACCTTGTGGCACACTGTTCGGCCTGCGGCGCATGAGGCGCCTTTCCTACAGTGGAGTTCCCCCTATGAGCATCAAACGTTTTGGTACCGGCGCAGTGGGTGCAGGCGGTCAGCCTTTGCCTTTCGCCCGTGCGGTTGAGGCCGACGGCTGGCTGCATGTGTCCGGCCAGGTGGCCATGGAAAACGGCGAAATCATCAATGGCGGGATCGTCGAGCAAACCCACAAAACCATGCAGAACCTGATCGCGATTCTCGAAGAGGCCGGTTATGGCCTTGAAGACGTGGTCCGCGCCGGTGTCTGGCTGCAAGACCCCCGCGACTTCTGGAGCTTCAACAAGGTCTTTGCCTCGTACTTCAAAAGCGAACACGCCCCGGCACGTGCCTGCGTGCAGGCGATGATGATGGTCGATTGCCGGGTCGAGATCGACTGCATCGCCTACAAAGCCAAGCGCTAACACCGTTACCGCGCATAAAAACAATACGTGAGGAGTCGAGTGTGTCGAAGACGCTGAACCAAGCCCAGGTGCTTAAAGGCGCTGCCAACCCCGGCGACAGTCTGGTACGAGATGTCAGCTTGCCCGCGCTGGTGATTCACCGTGACGCGCTGGAGCACAATATTCGCTGGATGCAGGACTTTGTGACCCGCAGTGGTGCGGTGCTCGCGCCCCATGGCAAAACCAGCATGACGCCGGCACTGTTTCGCCGCCAGCTGGAGCAAGGCGCCTGGGGCCTGACCCTGGCCAGTGCGGTGCAGACCTGCACCGCCTATGCCGGTGGCGTGCGTCGCGTGCTGATGGCCAACCAGCTGGTGGGTCGGGCCAATATGGCGCTGATTGCCCAGTTGCAGACAGATCCCGGGTTTGAGTTTCACTGCATGGTCGATCACCCGGACAACGTGGCGGCATTGGGGGCGTTTTTCGCCGAACGCGGCCAGCGCCTGAATGTGATGATCGAGTACGGTGTGGTGGGCGGGCGTTGTGGCTGCCGATCCGAGCAGGAAGTCATGGCGCTGGCAGATGCCATCAAGGCACAACCGGCCCTGGCTTTGACCGGGATCGAGGGTTACGAAGGCGTGATTCACGGCGAGCATGCGGTCAGCGGGATTCGTGCGTTTGCTGCGTCGCTGGTGCGTCTGGCGTTGCAGCTGCAACGTGACGGCGCGTTTGCGCTGGACAAGCCGATCATCACCGCGTCGGGCTCTGCCTGGTACGACCTGATTGCCGAAGGCTTCGAAGCCGAGGCTGCCAGCGGACATTTTCTCAGCGTGCTGCGCCCTGGCAGTTACGTGGTCCACGACCACGGTATCTACAAGGATGCGCAATGTTGTGTGCTTGACCGTCGCAGCGACTTGCAGGAAGGCTTGCGCCCGGCGCTGGAAGTCTGGGCCCATGTGCAATCGTTGCCCGAACCCGGCTTTGCAGTGATTGCGCTGGGCAAGCGTGACGTGGCCTACGACGCGGGTTTGCCGATGCCGTTAAAGCGCTATCGCGAAGGGGTAGTGCCTGCGGTGGGGGATGATGTCAGCGGGTGCAAGGTCACGGCGGTAATGGACCAGCATGCCTTTATGACCGTTGCGCCGGGCACTGAGCTGCACATCGGCGACATCATCAGCTTTGGCACCTCGCACCCTTGCCTGACGTTCGACAAGTGGCGTACCGGTTGCCTGGCGGACGAGCAGTCGAATGTGGTTGAGAGCCTTGAAATAGTGTTCTAGGGCAGTGCTTGACCCCTGCTCGCGAAAGACCTTCGCGAGCAGGCTCGCTCCCACAGCACGTATTTTTAGTCGCGGTAAAACACCTGCACCAGGTGATAGCCGAACTTGCTTTTGATTGGCCCGTGCACCACCCGCAACGGCTTTTTGAAGATGATCTGGTCGATAACGCCAACCATCTGCCCCGGCCGCACTTCCCCCAGATCACCCCCGCGCTTGCCTGACGGGCAGGTGGAGAATTTTTTCGCCAGCACATCGAAAGCTTCGCCCTTGGCGATGCGTTGCTTGAGCGATTCGGCTTCTTCTGCGGTTTTCACCAGGATATGACGGGCTTGAGCTTTCATGGGACTTTACCTTGGAACTGTGGGGCTTATTGCGAGGGCGCGGATTATGCCTGAGTTTTGTCTTCAGGGCTGTGGTAGCGCGGCAGGTACAAGCGCACGCAGGTACCGCTGCCGCTTTGGCTGCTGATGCTGACATGCCCGCCTGATTGCTGGGCAAACCCGTAGATCATGGACAGCCCGAGCCCCGTGCCCTGGCCAACAGGCTTGGTGGTGAAGAACGGGTCGAAGGCCTTGGCCAGGACTTGCGGTGTCATGCCCGTGCCGTTGTCACTGACTTGCAGCATCACATAGTCGCCTGAATCAATCGCTTCCAGGGTGCTCAGCTCACGGGCATCGAGGTACTGATTGGCGGTTTTGACCACCAGGGTCCCGCCTTCGGGCATCGCATCGCGGGCGTTGATCATCAGGTTGAGCAGGGCGCTTTCCAGTTGCCCGGTGTCGGTGTTTACCGGCCAGATGTTGTGGCCCAGATCCAGGCTCAAGTCGATGTGTGTGCCCTCGGAGCTGCTGAACAGTGCCTGCAGCGAACTCACCAGCTGATTGGGATCCAGCGGCTGGCGGTCCAGTGACTGTCGGCGGGAGAACGTCAACAGGCGGTTGGTCAGCGCGGCCGCCCGCTGTGCGGAAGACACGGCCGCATCGGCAAAACGTTCCACCTCGGCAATACGGCCCGCCGCGATAAAGCGCTTCATCAAATCCAGGCTGGCGATGATGCCGGTGAGCATATTGTTGAAATCATGGGCGATGCCGCCGGTCAACTGACCCACGGCTTCCATTTTTTGCCCATGGCGCAAGGCCTCTTCGGCGCGTGCGCGCTCCAGTATTTCGCGTTGCAGTTGCAGGTTGGCCTCGGCCAACGCCCGGGTGCGCTCGGCCACGCGCGCCTCGAGGGTTTCGTTAAGTTCAAGCAAGGCTTGTTCGGTGGCGCTGGCCTGCAAGCGCTGGCGCCGCCTTGAACTCTTGATTGCCATGGTGGTTCCCAGGATGAATCTCAAAGTAAGTCTATTTAATGCCGGATACCGGCTCAAAGCTATCAACCATGTTGCAAGCCGCGGTTTTGACAGTGCGACTAAGGTCGAATGAGGCCAAGGCCTAGGGTCTGTTAACGTTTGGTTGTGAGCCGCGTCGCTGGGTCAAATTTTGCCAGGCAAGGCGCAGGGTGAAGGGAATGGTTGTTCCCTTCTCAAGCCCTGCAACGCTGCCTGGGGAAATTTGACACGCGACCCGAAGGGCCGATAGCCCATGTGGCGCAGGGCGGCGTTGCTCGCAGCTTATTTGGAACAACCCAACCACGCTGCTCGCGTCTTGCCCTGCACCACATGGGCTATCGGCGCGGCCACAACCAAACGTCAACAGACCCTAGCCTTTCGTACCATTGCGGCCATTTTTTTGGTGGGTCTTTTCTCGCCAGTATTCGCTGTTGGAGCTTGTTCATGGTTGTCCCTTTTTCATTGCTGGCGCAGAGCCGGGTTACTCGCCTGGGTGCGCTTGCAGTGTGTACCGGTTTTGCCGCACCGGCACAGGCCGGTGGTTTTTTTGAAGACAGCAGCGCAAAGCTGGAAGCGCGTACGGTCTACTTCAATCGCGACTTTCGCGATGGCGACACTTCAAACCCCCAGGGCGCTTCCAGGCGCGATGAAACGGCGCAAGGTTTTATCCTCAACCTGCAATCGGGTTATACCGAAGGCACTGTGGGGTTTGGCCTCGATGCACTGGGCATGCTGGGCCTGAAGCTGGACTCCAGCCCGGCCGACAGCAACAGCGGTCTGTTGCCTTCGACCGGCAACGATCCGCGTCGTTCCAAGGATCAATACGCCAAGCTGGGCCTGACCGCCAAAATGCGTGTGTCACAGACCGTGCTCAAGTACGGTGCGCTGCTGCCTGACCTGCCGTTGCTCAAGTACAACGATGGTCGCTTGCTGCCGACCATGTTCAACGGCGCCATGCTCGTCTCCCAGGACATCAAGGACCTGAAGTTCATGGCCTCGCGCCTTGACCGCTACACCGCGCGGGACTCCACCGACGCCCAGGACCTGCGCCTGAACTGCAAAAACAAGCGTTATGCCTGCAACATCACCGCCGACCACTTCAACATGTACGGTCTGGACTACAAGGTGAACGAGCGCCTGACAGCGCAGTACCACTATGCCGAGCTGCAAGACATCTACCGTCAGCAGTTTGTCGGTTTGCTGGCCAGCCAGCCGGTGGGGCCGGGTGTGCTGTCGGCCGATGTGCGCCTGCTTAAAAGTGATGATGCAGGCTCGGCCAGGGCCTCGACCATCGACAACCGCGCCCTGGGGGCGATGCTGGGTTACTCGCTCGGCGGGCATAAAGTCAGCGCGGGCTGGCAACGCATGAACGGCGACACCTCCATGCCGTACCTGGATGGCAGCAACCCGTATCTGGTCAACTACTTGCAGGTCAACGACTTTGCCAATGCCCAGGAGCGTTCCTGGCAGCTGCGCTACGACTATGACTTCAAGGCCATCGGCATTGACGGTCTGTCGTTCCTGACCCGCTACGTGAATGGCGACCACATCAAGGTGGTGGGCAGTACCGAAGAAGGCAAGGAGTGGGAGCGCGACAGCGAGCTCAAATACATCGTGCAGAGCGGCACGTTCAAGGACGTCAGCCTGCGCTTGCGCAATGCCACCTACCGCACCAACTACGCCCAGTTCGCCCGTGACGTGGATGAGACCCGCCTGATCGTCAGCTACAACCTGTCGATCTGGTAAACAACACGCACAAGCCTGCAGATACTCCGTTACCGGTCAAGGCCCCTGTGGGAGCGAGCCTGCTCGCGAATGATCTTCGCGAGCAGGCTCGCTCCCACAGTTGAAGTATCTGTAGCCGCAGCGACCCTGAAGGTCCTGCGGCGGCTATAGGGCGGCGGTTACATCAGCTGAGCGCGATACGGCAAGTCGGGCCCGGTCTTGCTGCAGGTGAGGGCGGCAGCCCGGCTGGCGAAAGCGAGCAGACTGTCGAGCTGGATCGCACTGAGCTGTTGCAGCCCTTGGACTGAGTCCAGCTCATGCTCGGTCAGCCAGGCAATCACGGCCGCCTGGAAGGTATCCCCCGCGCCCACGGTGTCTGCGACGGTCACCGCGCTGGCGGGGATTGAGCGCTGGCCGTGTTCGCGGCTAAAGACACTGGCGCCCTGGCTGCCACGGGTCAAAAACACCAGCTGGCAACGCTGGCTCAGCCATGACCGGGCGATCATCTGCGGGTCTTGCCCCGGATACAGCAGTTCAAGGTCTTCATCACTGACCTTGATCACATCGGCATAGGGGATCAGCTCATTGATCCGCTGGCGCCACACTTCAATGTCCGGCTCGGGGTTAAGCCGCACATTGGGGTCGAGGCTGATCAGGCGGCGTCCGCTTTCGCGCTTGACCAGAGCCAGCAAGGTGTCCGCAATCGGTTGCACCACCAACGAAAAGGACCCCACGTGCAGCCCCCGCACTTCAGGCCCCAGTTCAGGCAAGTGATGGCTGTGCACCTGGCGGTCGGCGCAGCCTTCGCCCCGAAAGCTGTAAGCGGGTGAGCCGTTGGCGTCCAGGGCAACCATGGCCAGAGTGGTGGGTGCGTCCAGATCCAGCAAGTAGCGGTCACTGACGCCTTCGTCCAGCAGCACCTGCTTCAGGCGTCGACCCAGATAGTCAGTCGACAGCCCGGCAAACAGTGCGCTTTCGATCCCCAGGCGGCGCAAACCTACGGCGACGTTGAAAGGCGAGCCTCCGGCAATGGCCTTGAACTCTACTTTGCCTGCCTGTGTGCTGCTTTGCGCCTGGGCGAAAAAATCAAACAGTGCTTCCCCACAAATCAGATACATAACGTTTACTCGGTTAAGGCCGCGACCTGTTGTCGGTAGCGGTTGTAGGCCTGTTCGTATGCCGCGACGTGGTTGGCGTCGGGCGAAGTTTGAGTGGCGGGGGCCAGGCGTACGCAGCGCTGGCACAGTTCTGCCAGGGTCTGCTTGCCGCCTGCAACACACCAGGCTGCCTGAATCGCCGCGCCCAGCGCAGCGGCTTCACTTTGTTCGGTGCACACCACCGGGGTGTCCATGATGTCGGCAACCATCTGGCGCCACAGCGGGCTTTTCGAGCCGCCGCCCGCCAGCCGTATGGTGTGGCTTTGCAAGCCGTTGTGGCGCAGCAGGTCCAGGCCGTAGCGCAGGCCAAACGTGGTGCCCTCCATGGCCGCCCGGCAGAGGTTGGCCCGGGTCATGTTGGTCAGTGTAAGCCCCTGGATGCTGCCACGGGCATCGGGCAGGGCGGGCACGCGTTCGCCATTGAGAAAAGGCAGCAGGCTGACCCCTTCAGCGCCGATCGGTGCCTGGCCGGCCAGTTGATTGAAGGCGTCCAGCTCCAGCCCGAACAACTGGCGCACGGCGCCGGTGACATTGGTCAGGTTGAGGGTGCAGATCAAGGGCAGCCAGCCGCCGCTGGAGGAGCAAAAGCTGGCCACGGCGGCATCCGGGCTGACCTGCGGTTGTGGATCAAAGGCATACACCGTGCCCGATGAGCCGAGGCTCATGGTGATGATTCCCGGTTCGATATTGCCGGTGCCGATGGCGCCCATCATATTGTCGCCGCCACCGCTGGACACCATGGCCCCGGGGTTGAGCCCCAGCAGTCGGGCCACGTCGGGGCGCAGGGTGCCGACCGGTTGCTCGGAGCCGATCAACTCAGGCAATGCCCGCTCAAGCCGGCCTTCGGGATCGATATGGCGCAAAAGATCGAGGTCCCACTGGCGGGTACGCACATTGAAGTAACCGGTGCCCGAGGCATCGCCATACTCAGTGCAACAGCGACCGGTGAGCCAGTAATTCAGGTAGTCGTGGGGCAGCAGAATATGGGCGATCTGCGCAAAGACCTGCGGGTGATGGATTTTCGTCCATAGCAGCTTGGACACCGTATAACCCGGCGCAATCACCAGCCCAAGGCGCTCCAGAGAGCCGGCTTCACCGCCCAGCCAGTGCAGCAGCTGACGGTTTTCGGGGGCCGATTCGACATCGCACCAGAGCTTGGCCGGGCGCAATACCTCGCCGTGCTTATCCAGTAACACGAGGCCGTGTTGCTGGCCCGAGACACCAATACCTTGAATCTGCTGGCCGCTGACCCCGGCCTGTGCCAGAGCCTGGCGAGTGGCTTCCTGCAACGCGTGCAGCCATTGCGTGGTGTCTTGCTCGCGACGGCCGTTTTCGGCCTGGATCAGCGTATGGGGCGCTGCCCCCAGCCCCAGGACCTGGCCGGTGTGGCTGTCGAGTACCAGCGCCTTGGTGCCCTGGGTGCCGCAGTCGATGCCGAGGAATAAGTTTCGAGTGTTCATGCAGACCCTGTTTTTAGCCAGATCAAAAGCCCCTCTCCCTTACGGAGAGGGTTGGGGTGAGGGCGGTTCAAAGCCGCAGCAATTTCTCCAGGGTCCCGCTTACACCCGCTTCTCGCAAGCTGTTCAGGCACCACTCAAACGCCGCCACAAACTCGGCCGACTGAGAAATCGTACTGCCAAAAATCTCTTCCACGGCCAGCAGTCGCTGCACGATCAATGCATCGTCGGCTACCAGCGCCCGGCAAAACTCGGCCCGCGGGTCGGGAATGGCGTAGGTCTGGCCGTTCTCATCCACGCCCTTGAGGTACAGCGCCCAGGCCGCAACCACCAGAGCAGCGCGTTTCAACTCGGCACCATCGGCGATGAGGCGGTTGATCGTGGGGACGGTGAACTTGGGGAACTTGGACGAGCCGTCGGAGCACACGCGCTCCAGCTGGTCGGCAATGGCCTGGTTGGAGAAACGCTGCACCAGGGTGTCCTTGTAGGCACCAAGGTCAATGCCGGGCACCGGCGCCAGCTGCGGGGTCACGTCCTGGTCCATGTATGCGCGCATATAGGCCACAAACAACGGATCGTTCATGGTCTCGTGGACAAAGCGATAACCCTTGAGAAACCCCAGGTAGGTCAGCGCCAGATGGCTGCCGTTGAGCAGTTTGATTTTCATCTCTTCATAGGGTGTCACGTCGTCGGTGAGCTGCACACCGACGGTTTCCCACGCCGGGCGGCCATTGCCGAACTTGTCTTCCAGCACCCATTGGATAAACGGCTCGCAGACCACCGGCCAGGCATCGTCGATACCGAGCTGGTCGTGCAGTTGCAGGCGATGGGCATTGCTGGTCATGGGCGTGATGCGGTCGACCATGGCATTGGGGAAACTGACGTTGGCCGCGATCCAGTCATGCAAGTGCGCATCGCTCAAGGCGACGTAGGCGAGCAGGGCTTTACGGGCCACGCGGCCGTTGTGCGGCAGGTTATCGCAGGACATCACGGTAAACGCCTGGGTGCCGTTTGCCCGGCGTTGGGCCAGGGCGGCACAGAGTACGCCGAACACGGTTTTCGGCGTTTTCGGGTGGGCCAAATCGTGCTGGATAGCAGGCAGCGCAGACATGAATTCGCCGCTGCTGTCATCGATGCAATAGCCGCCTTCGGTAATGGTCAGCGAGACGATGCGGATAGCCGGGCTGGCCAGTTTGTCGATCACCGCCTGTATGCCGTCTTCAGCCACCAGCATGTCGCTGATCGAGGCGATGACCCGGCTCTGGGTGTCGTCGCCGTCGCCCAGTTCAAACAAGGTATAGAGGTAATCCTGACTGGCCAGGTCGTCGCGCGCCTTGCGGTCTTCGGGGCGCAGGCCGATCCCGCAAATGCTCCAGTCCAGATCGCGGCCCTGGTTCATCAACGCATCGGTGTAATACGCCTGATGCGCGCGATGGAAACCACCGACCCCGATGTGCGCGATCCCGTGTCGGGTATCACTCGCCAGGTACGTCGGTTTGGCCACTTTGTCCGTCAGGTTGTGCAGGTTAAAGCGATTTAACTTCATGGCGTCACTCTCAAGAAAAGCGTTCGCAGGCGTCAGGCAGCAGCGCGCAATGGACGGGTAAGGGCCAGCCCGTCTGCATCGAATAAGTGGCAATGTTCACTGTCCAGGTGCAAGTGCAATTGTTCGCCGTACTGGCTCGCCATATCGCCCCGGATACGCATGGTCAGGGGCTCGCCGCACGCGGTAATCACGTGGCAGTAGGTGTCGCTGCCCAGGCGTTCGCCCACATCGGCAGTGACGGTCAGGGTGCAGTCACCGGGGTTGGCCAGGTTCAGGTGCTCGGGGCGGATGCCCAGGGTCACGTGGCTGCCCAGGCTCAGCGAGGCACCGCTGAACGGCAGCTGGATGCGGGTGCCCGCGTCCAGTTCGACTTCGCAGCCCAGACCATCGAGACGGCTGACCTTGCCTTTCATAAAGCCCATTTTCGGCGTGCCAAGGAACCCGGCGACAAACAGGTTGGCCGGCTGGTGATAGAGATCCAGTGGCGAGCCGACCTGTTCGACTTTGCCCGCATTGAGCACTACGACCTTGTCGGCCAGGGTCATGGCTTCGACCTGATCGTGGGTCACGTAAATCATCGTCGCTTGCAGCTCCTGGTGCAGGCGCGCCAGTTCGAGGCGCATTTGCACCCGCAGCGCCGCATCGAGGTTGGACAGCGGTTCATCGAACAGGAAGATTTTCGGGTTGCGCACAATCGCCCGGCCAATGGCCACGCGCTGACGCTGCCCGCCGGACAGGTGTTTGGGTTTGCGTTCAAGCAAGGGTGCAAGCTCCAGGATTCGCGCCGCTTCGTTGACCTTCTTCTCGACCTCGGCCTTGGGTACGCCCGCCAGGTCGAGGGCAAACGACATGTTCTTGCGCACGCTCATGTGCGGGTACAGGGCGTAGGTCTGGAACACCATCGCCAGGTCGCGTTTGGCCGGGCTGACTTCAGTAATGTCGCGGCCATCCAGCTCGATGGTGCCATCGCTGACTTCTTCCAGGCCGGCAATCAGGCGCAGCAGGGTGGACTTGCCGCACCCCGAGGGGCCGACAAATACCACGAACTCGCGGTCATGCACTTCAAGGTCGATGCCCTTGATGATGGAAAAGCCTTCGAAACCCTTTTGCAGATTCTTGATTTTCAGGTTGGCCATGATGGGCCTCCACTCGTTGTTTTTATTTAACCGCGCCGAAAGACAAACCGCGTACCAGTTGCTTCTGGCTGATCCAGCCGAAAATCAGGATCGGTGCGCAGGCCAGGGTCGACACCGCCGACAATTTGGCCCAGAACAGGCCTTCGGGGCTGGAGTAGGACGCGATCAAGGCGGTCAGTGGTGCAGCACTGGACGACGTCAGGTTCAGTGACCAGAACGCCTCGTTCCAGCACAGGATCAACGACAGCAGCAGAGTCGAGGCCAGCCCGCCCTTGCTGATGGGCAGCAGCACCCGGACCACTTCCTGCCACAGGGTGGCACCGTCCAGGCGGGCGGCTTCGAGGATGTCCCTGGGGATGTCCTTGAAGTAGGTGTAAATCATCCAGACCACAATCGGCAGGTTGATCAGGGTGTAGATGATGATCAGCGCGGTGCGGGTGTCGAGCAGGCCAAACGTCTTGGCCAGCAGGTAGATCGGCATCAGCACGCCCACCGGCGGCAGCATTTTGGTGGAGAGCATCCACAGCAGCGTGCCCTTGGTGCGTTTGGTTTCGTAGAACGCCATCGAGTAGGCCGCCGGGATCGCGATCAACATGCACAGGGCGGTGGCGGTGAACGAGATCACCACCGAGTTCCAGGCAAAACGGAAATAGCCGCTGCGTTCTTCGATGTGCAGGTAGTTCTCCAGGGTCGGGCTGAAGATGAATTGCGGTGGCGTGGCAAACGCATCGATTTCGGTTTTAAAGCTGGTCAGCACCATCCAGAAAATCGGAAAGAAAATCAGGATCGCGATGGCCCAGGCCAGAGTGCCGAGCAGCAGGCTTTGCAGGCGGCGGGATTGTTGAAGAGTCATGGCGGGCCTCAGGCTTTGTCTGTCAGGTTTTTGCCGAGCATGCGCACCAGAATGATGGCCGCGATATTGGCGATGACCACGGCGATCAAGCCACCGGCCGAGGCCATGCCCACATCGAACTGCACCAGCGCCTGGTTGTAGATCAGGTACGCCAGGTTGGTCGACGCATAGCCGGGGCCACCATTGGTGGTGGTAAAGATCTCGGCGAACACAGACAGCAGGAAGATGGTTTCAATCATCACCACCACGGCAATGGGGCGCGCCAGATGGGGCAGGGTCAGGTGCCAGAAAATCGCGACGGGCCCTGCACCGTCCAGGCGTGCGGCTTCTTTTTGTTCCTGGTCCAGCGACTGCATGGCGGTCATCAGAATCAGAATGGCGAAGGGCAGCCATTGCCACGACACAATGATGATGATCGACAGCAGTGGGTAGTGCGCCAGCCAGTCAACGGGCTGAGCACCAAACAGTTTCCACACGGCGGCCAGAACCCCGGACACCGGGTGGAAAATCAGGTTTTTCCAGATCAGGGCGCCCACGGTGGGCATGATGAAAAACGGCGAGATCAGCAGCACCCGCACGATGCCGCGGCCCATGAATTCGCTGGCTTCGAGCAGGGCGCTGATCAGTACACCGAGCACCACGCTGATCAGCAAGACGCTGCCCACCAGCAGCAAGGTGTTGGTGGCGCCGGGCAAGAAGCCGGAGTCGGTGAGGAAGTAGGTGAAGTTCTCCAGCCCCACAAACTGGTTTTCGCCGGGGTACAGCAGGTTGTAGCGGATCAGCGAAAAGTACAGGGTCATGCCCAGTGGCACGATCATCCACAGCAGCAAAAGCGCCACGGATGGCGTGACCAGAAACCAGCCCGGGTTGAACAGGCGTGATCGGCGCGCCGCAGGCGGAGCGTCGAGCGCTGTAATAACAGTCGAAGTTGTCATGGTGAATACACCTGTAGAGGGCAGGCAAATGGCTTGTGGGGGGGCCACTGTCTTGAAATCGGCCATCCACTGTGGGAGCGGGCTTGCTCGCGATTCAGGAGGCGCGGTTGTGCAGTCAAACCGCGTCGATGCCATCGCGAGCAAACCCGCTCCCACAGGGTCAGGTTGCTATTTGGGATAACCCGCCCGTTTCATCTCGCGCTCGGTGCTTTGCTGGGCCGCCGTGAGCGCTTGATCCACCGTGGTCTGGCCAATCAGCGCGGCGCTGAACAGCTTGCCGACCTGGGTGCCCACCGCCTGGAACTCGGGGATGGTCACCAGTTGAATGCCCACGTAAGGCACGGGTTTGAGCGTCGGGTCCTTGGGGTTGGCGACTTTCAGGGATTCGAGGGTCACTTTGGCAAACGGCGCCGCCTTCAGGTAGGCATCGGTGTAGGTCGAGTTGCGGGTGCCGGGCGGCACGTTGGCGATGCCGTCTTTCTCGGCAACCAGGGCGCCATATTCCCTGGAGGTGGCCCAGGTGCTGAAGGTTCTGGCTGCGTCCTTGGCTTTGGAACTGGCAGGGATCGCCAGCGCCCAGGAGTAGAGCCAGGCGCTGCCTTTGTCCGTGACCGCCTGCGGGGCAAAGGTGAAACCGACGTGATCGGCCACTTTGCTCTGGGTGTGGTCGGTGACGAACGAGCCCGCGACACTGGCATCGACCCAGATCGCGCACTTGCCGCTGTTGAACAGCGCCAGGTTTTCGTTGAAACCGTTGCTGGTCGCACCCGGCGGGCCAGAGGCCTTCATGGTGCCGACATAGAAGTCCAGTGCGTTTTTCCACTCCGGCCCGGTGAACTCTGGCTGCCACTGCTCATTGAACCAGCGCGCGCCGTAGGCGTTGGCGATGGTGGTGATCAGCGCCATGTTTTCGCCCCAGCCGGCTTTGCCACGCAGGCAAATGCCGTATTGCTCTTTCTCGGGTTTGTTCAGGGTTTTGGCGAACGCTGCGATCTGCTCCCAGGTCGGGTGCTCGGGCATGGTCAGGCCGGCATCCTTGAACAGGTCGGTGCGGTAATAGGTCATTGAGCTTTCGGCATAGAACGGCAGGGCGTAGAGCGTGCCCTTGACCGACAAGCCTTCGCGCACCGAGGGGAATACATCATCAATGGCGTAGGTGGCCGGCAGGTCGGTCATGGGTTCGAGCCAACCCTTGGCGCCCCAGAGTGCGGCTTCGTACATGCCGATGGTCAGCACATCGAACTGGCCGCCCTGGGTGGCAATGTCCGTGGTCAGGCGTTGGCGCAAGACGTTTTCTTCCAGCACCACCCAGTTGAGCTTGATCTCGGGGTGTTCGCTCTCGAAGGTCTTGGCCAGTTTTTGCATGCGGATCATGTCGCTGTTGTTGACCGTGGCGATGGTCAGGGTTTGCGCGCCCAGGCTCAAGCCGCTGAGGGTCATGCACATAGCGACACATAACGCTTTGACAGGAAAATTCATTGAACACTCCACTTCATGGGCCAGACGGCTTTTGAAGGACGGTTATTGTTTTTATAGCTGCCCGCTGCAGGCGAGCACGTGGGCCGATTACAGCCCTCAATCACCGTTGTGACAAATCACTGGAAGCACTCGAACCGATACTATTTTGCACTGCGCAGGCGTTCGCTCAGCGGCGGCTGGTTTTGCTCGGTCAAACGTTGCACCGCCAGGCGCCGATAGTGTGACGGCGTCATGCCCTTTAGCTGCTGAAAGCGGCGGTTGAAGTTGGAGATATTGTTGAAACCGGACTCAAAGCACACGTCTGTTACGGGCTTTTGGCCGTCGGCAAGCAATTCGCAGGACTTGCTGATGCGCAGGCGATTGACGAACTCGATAAAGCAGCGCCCCGTGGCCTGTTTGAACACCCGGGAAAAGTAGGTGGGTTTCATGCCCATGTAGTGAGCCACTTCTTCGAGCGGCAACTCGCGGGCGTAGTGGCTGAAAATATAATCCACGGCCCGGTTGGTACGGTCGATGGTCTGCTCGTCGGCCAGTTGCCCGCATGTGACGCCCGACAGCAACTGATAGTCATCACACTCGGCCAGCAGCTCCAGCAGGATCAAAAAATGCCCCAGACGGGTCACGCCCGTGGAGTCGGCGATGGTCTGCATCAGGGCCATGGCCTTGCGGATCGTGTGGGGGCAGCGAAACTCGATGCCGTAGTGCGCCCGCTCCAGCATCGGGGTCAGGGTTTTGAGTTCGGTAAATACCGAGGCGGCACCTTCGAGCAGCTCATCGGTAAAGTTCACCAGCATGTCGCGGGTGGGCACCACTTCATCCTCGGCCACCTGGCTGATCCAGTTGTGGGGCAGGTTGGGGCCGGTCAGGAACAACGACCTGGGGTGGAAATTGCCGATATAGTCACCAACAAACACCTTGCCGCTGCTGGCCACGATCAGGTGCAGCTCGTATTCCTTGTGGAAATGCCAGCGCACCAGGGGGCAGGGGAAACCATGCTGGCGATAGATGATCGACAGACCGTTGTGGTCGTCCATCAGTTCGTAAGACGGGTCTGTAGCTCTGGCGAGTCGAGTCATGGTCGGGCCGAATCAAGTCTTCTTATGGCACTTATCATGCCGCCTTCGCCTAATTTCCACCAGCCAGGATCTTCCGGCTTGATCGAGGGGCAAGACACGATGAAAACACTGTTACTGATCGGCATTGGCGCCGGTGACCCGGAGCACATCACTGTACAGGCGATCAATGGGCTGAACCGTGCCCGGGTGTTGTTTGTGCTGGACAAGGGCCAGACCACTGACGATCTGGTGCGCCTGCGCCTTGAAATCTGCCGGCGCTACATTCGCGAGCCGGGTTATCGGGTGGTTCGGGTCAGCGACCCCAAGCGTGACAGCGCAACGCCTTCCTACACTCAGGGTGTTGAAGACTGGCATGAGCGCCGGGCCGAGGTGTTTGCGCGGTTGATAGACACCGAACTGGCCGATGGAGAATGCGGGGCCTTCCTGCTGTGGGGCGAGCCGGGGCTGTATGACAGCACCCTGCGCATCCTGGACCGGGTACGGGCCAATGGCTGCACCGACTTTGACTACCAGGTGATCCCCGGGATCAGCAGCGTACAAGCTCTGGCGGCCCGGCATCGCGTGCCGCTCAACGGCATCGGCCAGCCGATCCGTATCACCACCGGCCGGCGCCTGGTGGCGGCAGATCTGGACAACGTGGCCGTGATGCTCGACGCGCACTGCGCTTTCGAGGCCTTTGTCGATCAAAACCTCGATATCTGGTGGGGCGCCTATATCGGTACCGACGACGAGATTTTGATAGCCGGCAAGCTGGCCGAGGTGTGCGAGCAGATCAAGCAGGCCCGTAGTGCGGCCCGAGAGCGCAAGGGCTGGGTGATGGACACGTATCTGTTACGAAGACGTCCTGTAGATTGACCCGATTCCTACATGAAAGTCGGATCGTGATTACGGTGCCGATTTTGGGTGGAGGGGTAGCTTTCGCGTTCCAACGAATAACAAAAAGCAGGAAATACGATGCGCAAAGCTTCCCCGGCTTACCTCCCGGCAATAGATGGGCTACGGGCCATCGCCGTAATCGCTGTAATCCTCTTCCATGCGGATTTTCTGGATGTGCTCCCCGGCGGCTTCACCGGGGTCGATCTGTTTTTCGTGATCTCGGGCTATGTGATCAGCCAGTCCCTGTGCGACCGGGGGCATTCGGGGTTTGTGGACTATCTGAAAGCGTTCTATCGGCGCCGGTTGCTGCGTATTTTGCCGGCGCTGCTGGTTGTGCTGGTGGCTACTTTTCTGGTCTCGGCCCTGTTTGTGCCGCAGTCCTGGCTCAGTGAGCAAAGCAATAGCACCGGGTTGGCGGCCTTTTTTGGGGTCAGCAATATCGTGCTGGCCTGGAACACGGATACCTATTTTGCCCCTGGTGCCGAGCTCAACCCGTTTTTGCATACCTGGTCGCTGGGGGTTGAAGAGCAGTTTTACCTGGTCTTCCCGGTGCTGTATTTCCTGTGGCTTCGTTATAAAAAACACAGCGCCCTGGTATGGGCGGTGCTGCCGGTACTGGCCATCGCCTCGCTGGCGGTCAGCGCCATGCAGACAAAAACCGATCAGCTCTCGGCCTTTTACTTGCTGCCCGGCCGGTTCTGGGAGTTGGCCGCTGGCGCCATGCTGTTCCAGCTGATGGATACACGGCGCGCTTCACTGCGCTCCAGACCGCTTGCCAGCCTGTTGCTGGCCGGCGGTCTGGGGCTGGTACTGGCGGGGTTTGTGTACGCCGAAGAGCAGGGTTTCCCTTTTCCGTGGGCGCTGGTGACGGTGTCGGGGGCGGTGCTGATGATCGCTGCGCTGGCACTCCCGGCCGACGGATATGGTTCGCCCCTGCAGCGCCTGCTGCAAGCACCCTGGGTGACCTATATCGGTCGCCTGTCGTTTTCCCTGTATTTGTGGCACTGGCCCGTTGCCGTGTTTTTACGCTGGACTACGGGGACAGAGCTGCTGCTTGTCCAGTTGCTGTATCCGGTACTGGTGATGGCGCTGGCGGTGGCCTCTTATCACTGGATCGAAATCCCCGTGCGTACCGGTAAATCGGCGTGGCAGCGCCAGGCCTGGAGCACGTTCGCCGTGAGTTTCGGCGCGGTCGGCCTGCTCTGGTGGTCGGCGCTGTGGGTGACGGACAACACTGAGCAGCTATCCCTGAGCCAAACCCGTGACACCTACACTTGGTATGCCTACAGGCACTACCCCAGGGAAGACATCGTAAAGATCGAGGACCCGCGGGTTAACGGACGACAGCTGTTTGTGATCGGGGACTCGCATACGGCGGCCTATCGCACGCTGCTTAACCGCGTGTCGCTCAAGCTTGGGGTCACGGTGGTGGAGTACGAGCAGGGCGGGTGCGCAGTGGCGAACCTGATGGCCGCTGATCCGCCCGATTGCGCCGAGCGTCAGGAAGCCGACCTGAGTGATATCGAAAGTCGGGCCAGGCCGGGCGACATTGTGTTCCTGGCCTCTTTGCGCATGCCGGAGCTGCAAGATGTTGCATTCGATCAGGCCCTGGCCCTGCTGACGCCGCAGAGTAACGCCGCAGCCCGAGCCTCGGCCGAGCTCACGTTGGCCCGGCTGGCGGCTGCCAACGTCCGGGTCTTGATCGACGCCCCCAAGCCACTGTTCAAGGCACCTCCCGGACGCTGCTCGGACTGGTTCAACCGGATGAACCCGGTTTGCGCCGAAGGCCTGACGGTCGAGCGCGAGCAGCTTGAACGCCTGCGCGCGCCACAGATGCAGCTGCTGGAGCTGTTGCAGCGTGAGCATTCCGGACTGACCGCCTGGGACCCGTTCCCGCTGCTGTGTCCGGGCCCGGTGTGCTCGGCTTATGACACCGACGGCCAGCCACTGTTTTTCGACTCGAACCATCTCAGTGGCCATGGCAATCGGGTGCTGGAGCCGTCCTTTACCGAAGTGCTGCTGAAAATCTGGCGTAACAGCTAGTCAGACCCGGTTCTTGGCCTCGATCCACTGCGACATGTATTGGGTACTTTTGTGCTGGTGATGGCGCAGCATGGCGCCGGTGAAGTTGTTGCGCCGGTGCTGCTCAAGCCCGGCGCGGCATGCTTCGATCCGCTCGACCAGCGCCGGGCCGTGAGTGCCCTGCAGGTAACGCGCCGCCAGCAGTGCCTGCCCGTGCTGCTGGGCCTGATGCCAGGCCTGCGGGTTTTGGTACAACTCGACGGCGGCGGCGGCAATCGCACTGGCGCTTTGCTCGATGGCACCGGCCCACGGCAGATCGCCGTGCATGCCTTCGGCGCCCACGGGGGTGGTCACGTTGGGGGTGCCACAGAGCATGGCGTCGGCGATTTTGCCCTTGATCCCTGCGCCAAAGCGTATGGGGGCCATGCAGATCCGCGCGTTGCTCATCACCTCAAGGGCGTCTTCAGCCCAGTTGAGTACGTGAAAACCTTGCGCCGGGTTGTGCAGCGCCGTGGCTTTGGGCGGGGTGTAAGCGCCGTAGACGTGCAGCTGCGCGGTGGGCAGTTGCTGGCGGATCAACGGCCAGATGCCGGTTTTCATCCAGAGCACGGCGTCCCAGTTGGGGGCGTGGCGGAAGTTGCCGATGCTCAGGAAGTGCTGGCGCTGTGCATAGGGCACGAACGTGGCCGGCACACTGTCGACCATCAGCGGGCACCAGTGCAGCAGGGCCTTGGGCACGTTGAAGTGTTCCACCAGCAAGTCGATTTCGTATTCGGAAATCATCAGGTTGAGATCGCAGCGGTAAATCGCGGCGATTTCCCGTTGCGCCAGGTCGGTGCCGGCCATCTGTTCGAACGTTTCGCGCTGGGCCGGGGCGAACAGGCTGCTGAAATCGTTCAGGTCGGTGTCGTGCTTGAGCCGTGCCTTGAGCTGTTGCTGACGGGCGTCGCGCAGGCTTTGCAGGTCGGAGGTTTCCAGCACGCGCAGCGCATCGGGGCAGTGCTTCTCTACCCGCCAGCCAAACTGTTCTTCCATCATGAAACGGTCGAACAGCACGATGTCCGGGGCCAGTTCGGTGATAAAGGCATCAAAACTGCTGTTGTTCAGTTCAATGGCCACTTCATCAATGCCCAGCGCGGCCAGGTCCGCCTTGTGCTCGCCAATGCCTGCGGGGCTGCTGAAGGTGATGTGCCAGCCTTGCTGCAGGAAGCTCTCGATGATTTGCATCATGTGTCCACCGGCCGCCGAAGAGCGTGGTTCGGGCCACACGTAGCCGATAATCAGGACGCGGGTTGGGCAGGTGGAGGGCATGGGCAGATCCTTGAAGCAGGGCGGCTGAAAAAAGGCGGCAATTAGAACACACCTGCAGGGCCTGCGGGACCTGTGGGAGCGGGCTTGCTTGCGATGCAAACAGCGGGGTCTATCGGTCAAAATGCGGCGATGCCATCGCGAGCAAGCCCGCTCACACAGTAGATGGGTCACAGCTGTGCATTGACCTGTTACAAAGCACTGCGTAGCCTTGCGCGTTCGAGGTTCTTCGCCACGCGAAGCTAAGAAGGGAACGCGGTATGCCGCGGCTGCCCCCGCAACTGTAAACGGTCAATGATCTTGCCATGCCACTGCGTTACACGCGGGAAGGCGCAAGGTCGGGATCAGCCCTGCTGAACCCCAGCCGTAAGCCAGGAGACCTGCCTCGTGACAGATTCTTACTTCAACCGGGCGGGGTGATCCGGTGGCGAATGTTGACCGCACACTGCCTGCGGTCGTCGTCCCGTATGCCCGCCGCTTTGCCAAAGGGCATCCGATGAAAACACTGGCCAAAACTCCCGTCACCATCGTTACCGGTTTTCTCGGTTCGGGCAAAACCACGCTGCTGCGCCATATGCTGGATAACGCACAGGGCCGTCGCATTGCGGTGATCGTCAATGAATTCGGCGAGCTGGGCATCGACGGCGAAATCCTCAAGCAATGCACCATCGGTTGCACCGAAGAAGAAGCCAGCGGCCGCATCTATGAGCTGGCCAACGGTTGCCTGTGCTGCACCGTTCAGGAAGAGTTCTTCCCGGTGATGCGCGAGCTGGTTGCGCGCCGTGGCGACATCGACCATATCCTGATCGAAACCTCGGGTCTGGCCCTGCCAAAGCCGCTGGTTCAAGCCTTCCAGTGGCCAGAAATCCGCAGCGCCTGCACCGTGGATGCGGTGATTACCGTGGTCGACAGCCCGGCCGTGGCTGCCGGTACGTTTGCCGCCTTCCCGGACCAGGTTGACGCCCAGCGCAAGCTCGACCCGAACCTGGACCACGAATCGCCGCTGCACGAGCTGTTCGCTGACCAGCTGGCCAGTGCCGACCTGGTGATTCTCAACAAGGCCGACCTGATCAGCCCTGAAGACCTGGCAAAAGTGCGCGCCGAAGTGGCTGAAGAGCTGCCGCCAGCGGTCAAAATCATCGAGGCCAGCAGCGGTCGATTGCCGCTGGACGTGCTGCTGGGCCTGGGCGCCGGCTCCGAAGACCATATCGATGGCCGCCACAGCCACCACGACCATCACCACGATGGCGATGATGGTCACGACGATCACGACCATGATGCCTTCGACTCGATTTCCATTGAGTTGCCACAAGGTGAAGAGCGCGTATTGATGGAGGCCCTGACCCAGTTGGTGGTCAAGCACGGCATCCTGCGGGTCAAAGGCTTTGCAGCAATCCCGGGCAAGCCGATGCGTTTGCTGATCCAGGGCGTGGGTACCCGCTTTGACAAGCACTTCGACCGTGCCTGGGCTGCGGATGAGTCACGCGTTACCAGGCTGGTGCTGATCGGCCAGGACCTGGACGCCGAACTGCTCGAGTCCACTTTGCGTAAAGCGTTGAGCGAGTAAGCCATGCATCTGCTCAGGACCCAGCCCGGTGGCTTTGTATTGGACGACAATATTGCCGATTTAGGCCAGACCCCCGCCGAGCTGGTGATCCTGTGCAGCGGTGATTCAAGCCTGGCACTGCTGGCCGAAGCGGCGCAGCAGTTGCCTGAAGATTATCCAAGCTTGCGTCTGGCCAACCCGATGCAAGTGCAAAATCATGCCTCGGTCGACCTTTATGTCGATCAGGTGCTGCAACACGCCAAGGTGATACTGCTGTCGTTGCACGGCGGCATCGGCTATTGGCGCTACGGTATTGAGCGCCTGGTGCAACTGGCCGAGCGCGGCGTAACCCTGATCCTGGTGCCCGGTGATGATCGCCCCGACCCCGAACTCAGCGGGCTGAGCACCGTACCCGCCGAACAAGGCGAGCGGCTCTGGCACTTTTTGCGTCAGGGCGGGCGGCATAACGCGCTGCAGCTCTATCGTTGCCTGGCCAGCCAATGGCTGGGCCGCGACTACCCATGGGACGAACCGCAAACCCTGGCGCGTACCGCGATTTATCATCCGGCCCACGCCAATGCCCAACTCAAGGGCTGGCAGGCCGACTGGGTCCCCGGGCAACCGGTGGCGGCGCTGTTGTTCTATCGCTCGCATTTGCAGGCGGCCAACACCGCGTTTGTCGATGTGTTTTGCCAGCGCCTCCAGGCCGCCGGGCTCAACCCCTTGCCGATTGCCGTGGCCAGCCTTAAAGAGCCGGGTTGCATGGCCGTGGTTGAAGACCTGCTGGATGAAGTGCAGGCCGGGGTCATTCTCAATACCACCGGTTTTGCCCAGTCCAGCCCCGAAGCGCCGCATCTGCGCCCGTTTCGGCGCAATATCCCGGTGATTCAGGCCATTTGCGCCCAGGACAACGAGCCGGGGTGGCGGGCCAGCGAACAAGGCCTGGGGCCCCGCGATCTGGCGATGCATATCGCCTTGCCGGAACTGGACGGGCGGATTATCAGTCGCCCGATCAGCTTCAAGGACCTGGCATGGCGCAGTGAGCGCAGCCAATCGGATGTGGTGTGTTATCGCGCTCAACCCGAACGGATGAATTTTGTCGCGCAGCTGGCCCGGCGCTGGGTTGAACTGGCCCGGGTGGCGAACCCGCAAAAGCGTGTCGCGCTGATCCTGGCCAACTACCCGACCCGCGATGGCCGCATCGGCAACGGCGTGGGGCTCGACACCCCGGCGGCGGCGCTGAATATCCTGCGGGCCTTGCAGGCTCAGGGGTATCCGGTGGACTGCGCGTTGCCCGAGAGCGGCACGGCGCTGATCCAGGCCCTGTTGGGCGGGGTCAGTAATGACCTGGACAGCCTCGACCTGCGCCCGTGCATGCAAAGCCTGGCGCTGGATGAGTACCTCGCGATGTTCAATGCGCTGCCCGCGGCCAATCGCCTGGCAGTGACCGAGCGATGGGGCGAGCCACACAACGACCCGATGTTCCGTAGCGGGCGGTTGATGATTGCGGGGCTGCGCTTTGGCCTGACCTTTGTCGGAATTCAACCGGCGCGGGGCTATCAGGTCGATGCCAGTGCGGTGTACCACGACCCGGATCTGGTGCCGCCCCACGGCTATCTGGCGTTCTACTTCTGGTTGCGCCACACCTATGGCGCCCACGCGGTGGTGCACGTGGGCAAGCACGGCAACCTGGAATGGCTGCCGGGCAAGGGCGTCGGGCTGTCCGAGCACTGCTGGCCGGACGCGATCCTGGGGCCCATGCCCAATGTCTATCCCTTTATCGTCAACGACCCGGGCGAAGGCGCGCAGGCAAAACGGCGGACCCAGGCGGTGATCATCGATCATTTGATGCCGCCCCTGACCCGGGCCGAAACCTATGGTCCGTTACGTGATCTGGAGCTACTGGCCGACGAATTTTACGAAGCGCAGTTGCTCGATCCGCGTCGGGCGCGGGAGTTGCAACGGGACATCCTGGCGCTGGTGCGCGAAACCCGGATCGACCGCGAGCTGCAACTGGACGCAAAGCTCGACAGTGATGCAGATGCGGCGATCTGGTTGCCCCGCCTGGACACCTATTTGTGTGACCTCAAAGAGTCGCAAATCCGTGACGGGCTGCATATTTTTGGAGAGTCGCCGGCAGGGCGGCTGCGTATCGACACCTTACTGGCGTTGTTGCGCATCCCCCGTGGCGATGGCCGTGGCGCGCAATCCAGTCTGTTGCGGGCGCTGGCCAAGGCCTTTGAATTGGGTTTCGACCCGCTGGACTGCGCGCTGGCCGAACCCTGGACGGCGCGCCAACCGATTGAACTGCGGTCCATCACCGACGCGCTGTGGCGCACGGCGGGCGATACCCGTGAGCGTCTGGAGCTGTACGCTGCGCAGTTGATCGAACAGGCACTGGCCGATGAATTGCACTTGCCCGATACCGCGCAATGGGCAGAGGTGCGGGCCATTTTTGACGCGCTGCTGGAGGTGGTTGCACCGCGTCTGGATGCCTGCGGCCCGGCCGAGATGCAAGGCCTGCTCGATGCCCTCGGCGGGCGCTTTGTGCCGGCGGGCCCCAGTGGCGCGCCGAGTCGTGGCCGTCTGGACGTGCTGCCCACCGGGCGCAACTTTTTTTCCGTGGATGTGCGCAACCTGCCAACCACCACGGCCTGGCGGATTGGTTTTCAGTCGGCCAACCTGATCCTCGAGCGTCACTTGCAGGACCACGGCGACCATTTGCGGCAGTTGGGTTTGTCGGTGTGGGGCACGGCGACCATGCGCACAGGCGGTGATGATATCGCCCAGGCCATGGCTTTGATGGGCGTGCGCCCGGTATGGGCCACGGGCAGCCAGCGGGTGGATGACTTTGAAATCCTGCCGGTAAGCCTGTTGGACCGCCCGCGGGTGGACGTGACCTTGCGCGTGTCGGGGTTCTTTCGCGATGCGTTTGCCAACCTGATCCGTCTGTTCGATGCCGCCGTGCAGGCGGTGGCGGCGCTGGACGAACCGGACGACCTCAACCCGCTGGCGGCCAAAGTGCGCAGTGAACGTGAACAACTGGAGCGTGACGGGCTGGCACCGGAGCTGGCAGCTCGCCAGGCGGGCTGGCGGGTTTTCGGCGCCAAGCCCGGGGCGTATGGCGCCGGGGTGCAGAACGCGATTGACGGCCGTCTGTGGCAAAGCCGCGATGACCTGGCCGAGGTGTATCTGAACTGGGGCGGCTATGCCTATGGCGGCGCCGATGAAGGCACCGCTGCGCGCGACCAGTTTGCCCGGCGCTTGGGCCAGGTGCAGGCGGTGGTGCAAAACCAGGACAATCGCGAGCACGATCTGCTCGATTCCAATGACTACTATCAGTTCCAGGGGGGCATGCTGGCGGCGGTTGAAAGTTTGAGCGGGCAGGCCGCGGCCAGTTACCACGGCGACCACAGCCAGCCAGACCTGCCGAAAATCCGCACCTTGAAAGAAGAGCTGAACCGGGTGATACGTTCCCGCGCCGCCAATCCAAAATGGATCGACGGGGTCAAGCGCCACGGCTATAAGGGTGCGTTTGAAATGGCCGCGACCCTGGATAACCTCTTCGCGTTTGACGCCACCACGCACTTGATTGACGACCACCAGTACGCGTTGCTGGCGGATGCCTACCTGCTGGACCCGGACACCCGCGAGTTTGTGCGCGAGCATAACCCGCACGCCTTGCGCGATATGACCGAACGCTTGCTGGAGGCTCAGCAGCGCGGGTTGTGGAGTGAACCGGGTGAGTATCAGCAGGCACTGGAAAACCTGTTGCTGGATATAGAAGAAGAGTGAAAGAGCAGCCCTCGCCCCAGCCTTCTCCCGGATGGAGAGGGCTGGGGCGAGGGGTTTTATGAACTTGATCAACTTTCTAAGATGTGGAACCCGAAAACATGACTGACACCCCGCATTTCCCGTTATCGGCGGTGGTCGGCGCGCAGGCCTTGAAACTGGCGCTGTGCCTGACGGCCATTGACCCGAAAATCGGCGGCGTGCTGATCGAAGGCCCGCGCGGCATGGCCAAATCGACCCTGGCCCGGGGCCTCGCGGACCTGCTGGCCAGCGGTCAATTTGTCACCTTGCCCCTGGGCGCAACTGAAGAGCGGCTGGTGGGCACCCTCGATCTGGATGCGGCGCTGGGGCAGGGCAAGGCGCAGTTTTCGCCCGGCGTACTGGCCAAGGCCGATGGCGGCGTGCTGTATGTGGATGAAGTGAATTTGCTGGCCGACCATCTGGTGGATGTGCTGCTGGATGTGGCAGCGAGCGGCACCAACGTGGTCGAGCGTGATGGCATCTCCCATCGCCACGCCGCGCGCTTCGTGCTGATTGGCACCATGAACCCCGAAGAAGGCGAGTTGCGCCCGCAGTTGCTCGACCGTTTTGGCCTGAATGTCGCCATGAGCGGTCAGCCGCCACCGGCCGAGCGCGGAGAAATCATTCGCCGCCGACTGGACTTTGATGCCGACCCCCAAGGGTTTTGCGCGCACTGGGCGCCGCAGCAGGACGCCTTGCGCGAACGTTGCCAGCAGGCCCGTGAGTTATTGAACAACATCGCCCTTGATGATCAGGCCCTGACGGTGATCACCGAACGCTGCTTTGCCGCGGCAGTGGACGGCATGCGCGCCGACCTGGTGTGGCTGCGGGCGGCGCGGGCCCATGCGGCATGGCGCGGGGCAACGGCGATCAGTCTGGACGATATCGATGCAGTGGCCGAGTTCGCCTTGCGCCATCGTCGCCGTGAATCCAGCCCCCAGGCACCTGCGCCCGAACAGCCGCAATCGCCGCCACAATCGAGCAGTGCATCACCCCGGTCCGGCCAGGGCCAGTGGGGCGAGTTACCGGCCCAGTCCCAGGTATCCGGGGCTCGCCGTGAAGTGCCGAGCTGGCCAAAAAAGCCTTAGGCATTCGCCCCCGACCGGCAGAGGGGGTGGATGCCGGACCCCGGGCAGGCCAGCTCAGTACGGGCAAGCAGGGCGCCAGTCGCAGTGCCGACAACGGGGCGGTTGACTGGGTGCAGACTTTGCTCGGTGGGCGCCCGCGTCAGCGTGCCGATCTGGCATTTAAAACCCGGCAAAGCAGCGCTCAGGAACTGTGGCTGGTGGTGGTGGATGCGTCCGCCTCGACCCGTCGCCATCAGGCGCTGAGCGACGCCAAGGGCGTATTGGCCCAGCTGTTTGAAGATGCTTATCGCCAGCGTGCCCGGGTGGCCGTGATGACGGCCAGCGGCCATGCGCCGCAATGGCAGGTCAGTGGCTCGAAGGCGTCGAAAGCTCTGGATGAATGGTTGCAGGGGCTGGGTGCAGGAGGTGGAACGCCGTTGCTGGAGGCATTGCGCGAAGTGGCGAGGTGGCTCGATGGTCGGCGCAAGCAATTCCCGCAGGAGCAGCAGCGCTTTTTGTTGCTGACCGATGGTCGTTTGAAGGAGTGGTCGACCTTGCCCGCGATTGACTGTCCGGGGCTGCTGATCGATATCGAGAGAGGCCCGATTCGCCTGGGGCGATCCCGTCAGATGGCGCTGGAACTCAATGCCGAGTATCGGCATATCGACGGGTTGAACCTGGCGTAGAGACTGAAAATAAAATGGGGGAGCGGGCGGGCCCGGTCCCCCATGTCAGCGGTAAAGCGATTAAGCCGGCATTACCCAGGGCTGCAACGCGTAGCCTTCGCTGCTCAGCTCGGCCCGGGCTTGTGCCAGCAGGCTTTCGAGTTGGGCGGCGTCTGCGCAGGCGCTGCGCGGGATCTGTTTTTGGCCGATACGGGTACTGGTGCGGTCGATAACGGTCAGGCTCAATTCGCCGTGGCCGTCCTGTGCAGCCCAGGCAACGCATTGAAAAGGTTCAAAGGCGTGGCCGGCAATCAAAAGTGCTTCGTTGAAACGGAGCGGGGCGTTCATAGGGTCGTCTCTCTCGTGTGCCCATCAAGTGATTAACCGTCGGCTGGGCTTACCGTTCGGTTGGTTACTTGTACTGATGACTTCTGACCGGCATCAGGTCACACACTTTCGTCACTTTTTTAAAAGTATTTTCACCCGACTGATCCAGATCAATGTTTGCAGTCACGGCAAAAATTGCTCCCATTCATTTGGGTGTACACAGTTTAATTGGCTATTAGTGTTATAAAAAAACGATCCTGAACGTTTGCCCAGCCTTGCTAAGGTTACGCTTGAGTTGAACAAGGGACTGTTTCTATTGCTGTTTTAATTCTTTGGCGCCAAGGAACAGTCATGCTCACGATGCCATCTGCGCGACGTCTGCTGGTCGTTGATCCCTGTGAAGATTGCCATGACTTGCTCCCCGGGCTGCGAACGCTGGGCTGGGCCGTAGACAGTTGCAGCCTGGCAACCGTGGTTGACCGCGCTTGCGACGTTGGGCTGTTCAGGTTGCAGCCTGATCATCTTGAGCACCCCGAAGCGGTGAAAGACATGATCAGCCGCAGCGGTACCGAGTGGATTGCGGTGCTGACCCCGGATGTTCTTAAACTGAAGAATGTGGGGGACTTTGTCTGCGAGTGGTTTTTTGACTTCCACACCTTGCCCTTCGATGTCTCGCGGGTACAGGTCACGCTCGGCAGGGCCTTCGGCATGGCGCGACTGCGTGGCCGGGTGCTTACCCACGCCGACAGGCGGGTAGATGAGCTGCTGGGTGACAGCCAGAGCATGCGCAACATGCGCAAAATCCTCGGCAAGTTCGCGCCCACCCAATCACCCATACTGATCCGCGGTGAAAGCGGTACCGGCAAGGAACTGGTTGCCCGCACCCTGCATCGCCAGTCCTTGCGCAGCTCCATGCCCTTTGTTGCGATCAATTGCGGTGCCATCCCGGAAAACCTGATCCAGTCAGAACTGTTTGGCCATGAGAAAGGTGCGTTCACGGGCGCCCATCAGCGCAAGATCGGACGTATCGAAGCGGCCAACAGCGGCACGTTGTTCCTGGATGAGATCGGCGATCTGCCGCTGGAACTGCAAGCCAATCTGCTGCGCTTTTTGCAGGAAAAACACATAGAAAGGGTGGGCGGCAGCCAGCCCATTCCCGTCGATGTGCGGGTGCTGGCGGCCACCCATGTGGACCTCGAAGCCGCGATTGTGAGCGGGCGCTTTCGCGAAGACCTGTACTACCGGCTCAACGTCCTGCAGGTGGTCATGGCTCCTTTGCGTGAGCGTCATGGTGATCTGGCCATGCTGGCCAATCATTTTGCCAGTTTCTACAGCCTGGAAACCGGTCGCCGCCCCCGCACTTTCAGTAATGACGCCCTGATTGCCATGGTTAATCATCCCTGGCCCGGCAATGTGCGCGAACTGGCCAACCGCGTGCGCCGGGGGCTGGTCCTGGCGGAAGGGCGCCAGATCGAGGCCCATGACCTGGGGCTGGAGTCGCTCCCGGTCTTTGCGGGCACCATGTGCACCCTGGAGGAGTACAAGGACCGGGCAGAGCGTCAGGCACTGAGCGAAGTGCTGAACAGGCACGGCGATAACCTGAGCCTGGCGGCCAAGGTGCTGGGGGTTTCGCGCCCGACGTTTTACCGGTTGCTGCACAAGCATCACATCCGCTAAGCCCCATCCAGCCTCCCAGAAAAACAAAAGGCCCGCGGCGTTTGAGCGCTGCGGGCCTTTTGTCGGGAGCGTTTAGAAGTAGTACGGGAATTTAAGGCTGAAGGTGAAGTCTGGCGCATCGTCGGTCAGGCCAATCGACAGGTTTGGCACGATGGTCAGGTTGTCGGTGGCAGCCACGGTCATGCCGACGTTGAAGTAGCCCGCGTTGGCATCGCTGGTGGTGACGGTTTGCCAGTCCCCGCCATCCTGCTTGAGCTTGCTCTTTTTCTGGATCAGGTCGGACACGGAGAACGACATACTCATTTTTTCGTTGAGTGCGAATGCAACACCGGCACCAATCTGGAAGCTGTCACCCAGTTTGACCTTGCCCGGTTGCTTCAGGTTGTTGGTGGAGCTGATGTCGTCAAAAGACTCTTCCAGGTTGTGGGTGTACGACAGGGAGCCGAACAGTACCGCCGGGTCGAAGGTTTTAACCAGGGAAATGGCAGGGCTGATCGACCACACGCCGTTACCGGTCGGCAGGTCTTCAGGGGTGAAGACGTTGGTGTTGTCAACCGATTGCACCAGCTTGATCCCGAACGGGTCTTTGCCGGTAGGGGCCTTGACCCGCACGCTGAAGACCGCATCGGGGGTGTTGACCGACTCGTCGAGGAACTTGTAAGCCACGCCAAAGTTGATATCGCCAATGGTCGGGTCGCGGGTGACCGTTTCTTCTGAAGTCGCCTGTGCATCACCGCCGTTGGCACCACCGGACTGGTAGGTCGACTCGCGATAGATCACGGGTACGTTCACGTCGAACTGCCAGCGGTTATCCAGGTTGTAACGGCCGGTCAGGTCCAGAGTCCAGTTGTCGGCCTTGATGCGATCGAGGTTGAGGTTGCCCAGGAAAATCGAGTCCAGGGCCAGGAAGCCATTGAGGATCAGCTGACGGGTGTCATAGCGCGAATACGTGATGCCGGTTTCGAGGCTGAACTTGCCACCGCCGAAAAAACCGCTGGCCTCATCGTAAAGGTTGACCACGCTCTGGGCGGGTGCGGAATCATCCTTCAAGGACTCCCCATACGAACTGCCGGCGGCGGCGCTTGCCGCTCCACCTGCCGCGCCACCGCTGGCTGCGATGACACCCTTGTTGCCTTTCATGTCGGCCGGCGATTTGGCCAGGCGCTTGGGGGCTGGTGCTGCCGGCTGGTCTTCAACTTGACGAACCCGCTGTTCAAGTACTGCCAAGGCTTTTTGTTGTTGGTCGTAACGTTGGCGAAGCTCCAGTAGTTCTTTTTTTAGTAGCTCTACATCACTATCAGGGGCTGCATAAAGCAGGGCTGACGGCAATAGAGTGCTCATACATACGACTGCGCGAAAAGTTAACGTTCGATGCATGAAATAGGCCGCCCAAGTAGACCGAATTGTAAGTCAAGAGCCTAGTTCAATATCCCATGTTGCGTAGACCTTTTAACGGACTAAGGTTGCAATCAAGCGCACCGGTACTTGGCAAGTTATTGCGCAACACCACATTAAGTTGGGTAAGGTTATTTACCGAGTTGCCTCCACCTAATAGGGTTGTGCTCTGCAACACGCCACCTTGAGCGATTTGTTGCAATGAACTGCCCTGATTGTTGTTGGCCTGGATCGCCACCTGGACACCGCCACCAGTAGCGGAAACGCTCAGGTTGCCTGCACTGCTTGTTTGCGTGACGGGGTTATTGGCGGTCAGCAAGACGCCTTGCTGGTTCACCACCGGGGCCTGATTGGCTTCGCTGACATTGATATCGACGTTGTTGTAGGCCGTGTTGTTGTCGCCGGCAGCCCGTACGCTCTGGGTCACGCCCTGGCCTGTGGTCAGCCCTGTGCCGCCTGTCACCATGCCGGTGCCGGCAGATACCGGTGCGCCGTTGCCGGCGGAGCTGTAGGTCGAGACATAGAACCGGGGTTCGACGGTACTTTGCACGGTCATGCTGGTTGAAGCGCCAACAATCCCGCCGTTACTGCTGGTCCAGGTACTGTTCATCACAATGCCGAAACTGATGATCCGCCCCGGCATCACGAATCGACCGCGCAGTTGGGCCATCTCAGCATCTTTCAATTCGACCGGTTTAAAGGTCGAGGCCGCCTGGGCGGGCAGGCTGCCCGCAAGGCATGCGGCAATCAGCCAATAGTGAGTTTTCATGTGCTGCTCCAGGAGCGTCTGGCCCCGTCGCCATGATTGGCACACCTAAAAGAAGTCGCTTTGGATAAACCCGAAGTCCATGAGTTCTGCGTCTTTGACCGGGCTGAACATATCCAGCTGGTTTTTTGCCGTCAGCGGAGCAGGGGGCGTCAGTAGCGCGTTGGTTTTGTCGTAACCGGGGCCAATGATGGCGAACACGATGCCATTCCAGCCCTTGAGGAAGTCTTCATGGGAATAGCGCTTGTGGCCCAGCACCGGATCGCCGATGTAGACCCAGTCTTTCTGGGTGCGTTGCAGGACCACAAAGTGCTTGTAGCCACGTATGTCCAGCAGCACCACAACAGGAATGTTCACACTTTCAAGGCTCTGGGCCGGTATCCGGTAACCCCGGGCACGCATGCCGATACTTTCGACGTAGCGCTTCATGTCGAGCATTGAAAAGCCCTGGGTGCGTACCAGGTCCTGATCTGCGTTTTGCAGCATGCCCTTGATGATCTGGTCTTCGTTGACGTCCAGCCAGTAGGCCTGTCGCAGTACGGTAGCAAGCGCCGCGGCACCACAACTGAAATCGGTTTTTTGTTCGACGATGTCGGTAAAGCGTCGCTCACGGATGCTCTGCACCTGCTTGAACACCAGATTGCCGCCAGGCATGGCAGCGATTGGCATCTGTGCGGCCTGGGCCGTACCGGCCAGGCAGAGCATGAAGGAGAGAGCAGCAATACGCATGATCAATACGCCCTGAAGTAGAGAAAGGGTCCCGTAACGGGACCCTTTTTTAACTGTCGCGATTACATGCAGACTTTGCAGCCAGCAGCGATGGACAGAGAGTTGCTTTGTTGGTTGCCCACACCGGCTGCGATGTTGGCACCGCCATTACCCGAGATGCCATTGAATGAATGGTCCATGGTGGCGTTGTTCACGACAGGGGTGGTGTTGTGGTTCCCGTATGAGCCTTGCGACCAGGTATTCACATTGCTCAGGTAGGACGCCCCAGCCTCGTTGATCACCGACAGATTGTTCGAGGTTTGGTTGGCGGTTGCGCCTGCGCCTGCGATACGGCCATTGGATACGGCGATGGCCAGGTTGTTTTTCTGTTGGTTGAAGTCGCCGGCAGCCACGTTTATGCCCACATTGCCTGAGCTGCCATTGCCTGAACTGTCGAGCTTGGCGTTATTTTGTGTGCCGTAGTTGTGGTCGTTGTTATGACTGTTGGTCTGGGTTGCGCTGGTCAGGGAGGCGGCAGTACCAAAGACGAACGTTTCGTCAGCGGTTGCGATTGCAACGGCGTTGTCTTGTTGGTTGCCTGAACCGGCTGCGGCGTTCACACCCATGTTGCCTTCAGCTCCTTTGACGGAGTCTTTGACGGTAGCGGTGTTTTTGATCGCTTTGTTGGTCACATTGTTGTTGTGACTGTTTTGCACATCAATCACAACAGCGGCAGCCCCTGCATTAGGGTCCATGGTGTAAGACGGTGGAGGTGGTGGGCCATCGTTGTGAGCGTGTGCAGCTACGGACAGAAGTGCGGCCATAGCGAAAGCCAGAGGTTTCAGAGCGCTTGACGGTTTCATGGTGTTTCTCCGTGCTTCATTAGTGAGTTAAGTGTTGGCACTTTCTAATTGCACTGCGTTGTTGCCGGGTCAGTCAGCAACCCGGATGTTGAGGGTGTTAGCCATGCGGTTCCCCACCCCTGCACTCTGGTTCAACTGCACCACCCCGCGGCTGCCGGTGAAGGCCTGGTCGCCTGTCACGACCTGGCGGCTGCCGCTGGTGGGGGGAGCAGTGCCCGAGTCTGGAAGCAGCGCCACGTTCTGCTGTGACAGGGCGCTGTCGTCGATGCCTTGGGGTTGGGCACTGATGCCGACCCGCACTGCATTGACCATTTGGTTGTTGGCGCCGGCGGACTGGTTGATCCCGATCACGCCGGTGCCATTGCTGAATGAGTTGCCGAGAATCGCTGCCTTGGCATTGAGCGAAGGGTCGGCACGGGTGTTGAGTTTTTGGGTGACGGAGGTGGAGGCGTGTGCCTCGGTGCCGATGGCAACAGCCCGGATGTTGACTTGCTGCTGCTGATCGCCAGCCGCCTGGTTGACCGTGACGTTGCCATGGTAATCAGCACTGGAACTGTTGATCTCGGCGTTGTTGCTGCTGGCAGCCAGCACGTTGGCACTGGCCAGCAACGCGGCAATCAGTAAGTGCAGTCGGCGAACGGTCATATCATTTCCCCTGGCTCAGTATTGAGAGCGGGCGCATACCCTGTTCGATGCTGTTGCCGATCGTGTTGGACACCGTGCCGCCGCTGCCGCCGCCATGGCCGTTGGTCATGCCCGGCAGGCCGTTACTGTTGCTGAGCCCTGGCAGTGAATTGGTGTGGGGGATGATGGTGCGGTTGATCGAAGCACCGGTGCTCACGCCGGCAAAGTCACCATCACTGAGTTCACCGGTTGCGCCCAGAACTTGTGCTGAAGGGTTGGCATTCACGGTGCGCGGATCGGGATCGGGATGCATGGGCGGGTTACCCACCGCATAGGGTTGAACTGTACGTGTCACCACAATCTCGCCATTAGGCGCGGCCTGGACGGTGCAGCACAAACCCATCAAGGCGCTCAAGCCACAAGCCGTCAGCAAATTATGGTTACCGCGATAGAGGTGACGCATGTTCGTGCTCCCTGTATTCGACGCTGGCCCTAGTCAGCGTATTAAGGAGAGAGCAGAAGCTGTGCCACTTTATGTTTAGCCTTTAAAAACAACAGCTGTTGTAACCGTGTCGTTGTATGCCCAGGCCGAGTGTTTCAAACGTGAGACGCATAATGACCCGCTGGAATAAGCATCAGGCCAGGCAGGTACACTGTTTTAATGCTGTATCGGGAAGTGTTTCACGGACTTTACAATAAGCCGGAAAAAGCGTGAGCCCTTTGTTTTAGCGGCTTTGGCGTCGAGCGAGTGTTTCAGGAATGGACAACTTCAGGGTGCTGAAACCTTTAACTTGCGGGGCAGAAAGTTAAAGGTCTCAAGTGCCATAACTAAAAGACTAAGGATTTATTAATAAGTTGCTTGTGGGGCGATTAATTGTTCAACCGCGGCAAAAGCCTGCTGCTGACGAGCCTGCCAATCGCCCTTAACAACCTGTACGGGTTGTTGATGGCGATCGAGCCATTGCGCACTGGCGTTGAAAAATGCCTGACGTTCAGCCAGCGAGGGTTGGCAGCGTTGACCGTCGGGTGTCCATTCCACATCATCGGGCGACAGCAGCAGGTGCAGGTCGTAATGACGGCTTAGCAGTTGCGCTTCCAGCCAGTCAGGGCAGTCGTCAAACAGGGTCTGGCTCCACAGCATGTTGCTCAGCAAGTGGGTGTCCAGAATCAGCAGCTCGGGCTGTTGGCTCCGTGCCTGATCTTCCCAGTCGAGCTGGCCACGGGCGATCGCCGGAATGTCTGCCAGGCAGGTGTCGCGGGGGTTTTGTTCGATGAAGTAACGGACATATTCGCCCACCAGAATGCCGCCGAAGTGCTGCTGCAACTGCGCAGCCAACCAGCTTTTACCACTCGACTCCGGCCCTGCCAGTACCACCACCTTCATGTGCGCAGCGCCGGGTCGCGGTGCCAGTCACGCCAGCCCTGGATTGCGATGACCGTGAACAGCGCGTACAGGCCCGCCGTCCCGTACAGATCCTGGTAAGCAAAGAAGCCGATGTAAAACACGTCGATCACACACCACAGTGCCCAGCACTGCAGGCGTTTTTGGGCCATCCACACTTGGGCGACCAGGCTGAAAGCGGTCAGCGCTGCATCCTGCCAAGGGAACTGGGAATCGGTCCAGTGCGCCATCGAGGCGCCCAATGCCAGGCTGCCCGCAGCGCCGATAACCAGACCGAGTATCACATGCAGGGCACTTAACCGGGTCACGACGCGGCCCTCATGTTGCTCGCCCGCGCGGGTCCACTGCCACCAGCCATAAACTTGCAGCAGGGCAAAGAACACTTGCAACAACATGCCGGAGTACAGTTTGAGGCCGAAAAAAATCCAGCTGTAAAGCAGCACCATCACCAGGCCAATGGGCCAGCACCAAGGGTTCTGCTTGACCGTCAACCAGACGGCGATCACGCCGAGTGCGGCGGCAAACAGTTCGAGCCCTGACATTGGGATTCCTGGGGGTGAGAGAGAAGGGCGGCGATTGTAGCAAACCTTGGCGCATTGCAGTCCCGGTAGTCTCTGACGAGGAGCGGGGCTGCGATGGGAGTCCCGCTCTCAGCCTCGTCAGCGATTACGGGTGTTATCGGGGTTTGTGCAGCAGCACGTAATCGTTTTTATCGAAACGGCCGCTGAGTGCCGGTGCGATGTTGCCCAGTTCACTGCCTTGCAGGGCCTCGTAATCCTTGCGGTCCATGACGATCCAGACCGGGGCTGGCAATTCGCTCAGCTCGGCGGGCGATTGCGTAAACAGCGGCAGCAGGTCGCGGTTTACGTTGACCATGAACTTGATGGCCTTGGCATCTTTGCCCATGCCGTGCAGCACCAGCGGAGCCGGGGCTTGTTCGATCAATTGCATGGTTTTCTGAGTGAATGCGCGGGTGTCGTACAGGCTGCGTTCGGCCGGTTCATACACCATGATGTAACTGCTCCAAAGCGCCAGTACCGCACATGCCGCCAACCCGGCAACGCGCCATCGGGCTTTGAACAGCAAACCCACAGCCAGTAGCTGCAGAACCGCCAGCACCACAAAAGTGCCGTTCAATGCAGGCAGTTGCTCGCCAAAGCGCGAGCGGGCAACCAGCAAACCGGCAATCAACAAACCCGGCAGCAGTACAAAAATGCCCTGTATGAAACCGCGCAAGACGCCAAACACCCGGCCCTGCATCACTTGAAACGGATACGCCGCAATGATCGCGACCATTGGCAACATGGGCAGAAGGTAGCGGGCTTTTTTAGCCTGGGGAATCGACAGTCCGATCATCACCACCAGAGCGGCTGCAACGCAGTACTTGACCAGTTGCAGAGCCGGTCCCGATTGCGCGCGCCCGGCAATCAGGATCGCTGCCAGCACTGCGACCGCCAGCGGGTAAGCCAGCGCATAGTTGCCCATGGAACTGGTGAAGTAATACAGCACGCTGCTGGCGCCTTCGGTGCCGTCCATGCGCCCGGTAACCTGCATGCGGATCACTTCATGAACAAAGTCTTCACCACCACTGATCCAGGCCAGCATCAGCAATGTGCCGATGCACAGCACGAGCAGAACCAGTGCCTGGAGCCCGAAGCTGATCAGTCGGCGCCACTGGCCGTTGAGCAGGTAGAAACTGCAGAGGATGCCGGTGGGGATTACCAGACCGATCGGGCCGCGAATGGCAAAACCCAGTATCAGCAGGGCCAGCAGCAAAAAGTGCCGGCGTGGCGCACCGAAGTGCTCGTGGGAGTAGGCCAGATAGAATGCACTGAAGCTCACGGCTGCGAGCATTTGGTCCAGCGAAACAGCCCGGGTTTCGGTGACAAAAGTCATGCTCAGCAATAACAAGGCCACGCTGACCAGGGCCCAGGTACTCGATTGCGGTGCGATCAGGCGGTACATCAAGGTCACGATCGTTGCACTGGCAACGGCAGTGGGCAGCCACGCGGTCAGACTGGTGACCTGGCCAAAAGGCAGCGACAGCAACCACGTCAGCACGGTCGAGGTTGCGCTGTAGTCAGCGTAGGGCTGGCCATAGGTGGTCGGAAAGAAACCGGGGCCGTGGCGCATCATCTCGTTGGCAAACATCACAAAGCGCGAATCAAAGCCGATCGCTGCCTCTTGATGGTTACCCAGGATAAACAGCACGAATGCCAGTGCCCCCAGAATCAGGGAATGCCTGCGCTGTGTCAGCAAGGCCATGGGGTTGAAGTCGGCAGGCATGTCGAGTCTCCTTGACTCAATCTACGAACAAAAAAAACGCCGCCATTGTTGCCAATGGCGACGTGATTACCCAATCAAACGGCCGTTGCGCCCTGGGACACCGGCAAGTTGCACGATTCCCCCCGGCCCATCGGGAAGTACTGCAAGCCGATGCGCGCCAGGCGCTCACCTTCATACAGGTTGCGACCATCGAAAATCACCGGGGTCTTGAGGCGCTGCCTGATCAAGTCAAAGTCAGGAGCCTTGAATTGCTGCCACTCGGTACACACGATCAATGCGTCCGCACCGTTGAGCGTCGATTCCGGCGTGCCCATCAGGCTCAGGCGCGGTTCGTCGCCGTACAGGCGCTGGGTTTCCTGCATGGCTTCGGGGTCAAAGGCACGCACGTCGGCGCCCGCGGCCCACAAGGCTTGCATCAATACACGGCTTGGTGCGTCGCGCATGTCATCGGTATTGGGCTTGAACGCCAGGCCCCACAGGGCAAAGGTCTTGCCTTTAAGATCGCCCTTGAAGAACGCATTGATACGGTCGAACAACTTGTGTTTCTGGCGTTCGTTGATGGCTTCGACAGCCTGCAGCAGGTCGCTTGAGCAATTGACCTGCTGGGCGCTGTGGATCAGCGCGCGCATGTCTTTGGGGAAGCACGAACCGCCATAGCCGCAGCCAGGGTAAATGAAGTGATAGCCAATGCGGGTGTCGGCGCCGATGCCCAGGCGAACGGCTTCGATGTCGGCGCCCAGGTGCTCGGCCAGCTCGGCGATCTGGTTGATAAAGCTGATCTTGGTCGCCAGCATGCAGTTGGCGGCGTACTTGGTCAGTTCGGCGCTGCGCAGGTCCATGAAAATGATGCGGTCATGGTTGCGGTTGAAGGGTGCATAAAGGTCACGCATGACTTCACGCACTTCTTCGCGGGCGCAGCCGATGATGATGCGGTCAGGGCGACGGCAGTCGCTGACCGCCGAGCCTTCCTTGAGAAATTCAGGGTTCGAGACCACGTCGAATTGCAGCGAGCGTCCGGTCTGGTCCAGGGCTTTATTGATATGGGCGGTCAGCGCGTCGCCGGTGCCCACGGGTACGGTGGATTTCTCGACCAGAATCAGCGGTTCCTTGCGATGGCGGGCTACCGCGTCACCCACAGAGAACACCTGGCCCAGGTCAGCCGAACCGTCTTCGCTGGGCGGAGTGCCGACGGCGATGAACAGGACCTGGCCGTGTTCGATGGCGAGTTTTTCATCGCTGGTAAAGCGCAGGCGATTGCTCTCAAGGTTTTCACGCACCAGGCTGGAAAGCCCGGGCTCAAAAATGCTCACGTGCCCTTGTTGCAGCAACTCGACCTTCTTCTGGTCAATGTCCATGCAGATCACATCGTGGCCGACTTCCGCCAGTACCGTCGCCTGCACCAGGCCAACATAACCACTACCAATTACACTGATTTTCATGCGCAGTTCCTGGAACTTGGGGTACGTCGAGAGTTGATCGTAAGCACCCCCAGAATGACCAAGGTCACACCAAGGGTTTTTGAAAGCGTGAAGCTTTCATGGAAAATCGGCAGGCTTGCAGCCAGCAAATACACCAGCGCGTAGCTGATGCTCAACAGCGAGTACGCCCGGCCCAGCGGCAAGTCGCGCAGGGCCAGCAGCCAGCAGAGCATCGACAGTGCGTAGGCGACGATTGCGCCACACACCACGCCCAGGGCGACAAGTGACACGTCGCCCTGATTGATTGCGCTCAGCCATTGAGCCGGTTCCGGCAAGCGCGTCATGCTCCAGCGCATGCCCAGCTGGGCACCGCTGACCAGCAACACGCTGCCTGAGGCAAAGGCAAATCCACGGCGCAGGTTCATGCGTGTTGCCCCAGCAAAACCACCCCGGCAATCACCAGCCCGACGCCCAGCCAATGGCGCAGGTCGATGGCTTCTTTGAACAGGTAGCGGGCCACCAGGGTGATCAGTACAAAGTTGAGGCTGAGCATCGGGTAAGCAATCCCGACCTCAAGCCGTTGCAGCACCAGCAACCACACGAGCAAACCCAGGCCAAGGCACAGCAGTGCCAGCCACAACCAGGGCGAGCGCAGTTTTTGCGCCACCCCGGTGTCGATCCCGCGCCAGCCCTCGACCGCGTATTTCTGGGCGATCTGGCCGGCACAGGTCAGCAGGCAAGCCAGCAGCAGGAGTGTCAGGGTCATGGAGCGATCTGCGGGAAAATCAGAATCACCATGTTGCCTTCGTCATAGCGTTTTGCATCTTTGGGCAGCTCGTCCATTTCATGGCTTTCGTCGCTGTCCTTGACCCGCATTACTACGCCGACAGGACCCTGGCGGCGGGCGTCAATCATCCACTGGCCAATATCGGCCAGGCCGATGCTTTTGCCTTTGGCGTCGTCATAGGTCAGGCCGTATTTGACTTCGCCCTGGGTGTTGTAAAGCGTCACGTCCGGACGGCGCAGGCGCCAGGCAAGGGCAGAGGCCGCGCCCAGGTCGTTGCTTAGAAAGGTCCTGGCCTGGGACAGTTCGTCCATATGCTCAAGGATGAACTGGTCGGGCATCTTGTTGTGCACCACGCTGGTCGGCATGGCCGCAGGCAGGGCGAGCACCAGCACACCCATCGCCAGGGCAGGCGCAGCCCACATTTTCAGCGGTTTTGTCAGCGTCAGCAGGCTGGTCACGATCCACACCAGCAGCACGACGACCAGCAAGGCCATGTGTTGCGGTTCGTTTTCATAGAACGGCTGCTTGATCTGGAAGTAGACCAGGGCCAGCAACGCTGCGCTGCCGCCGATCAGGTTGACCAGACTATTGAAGCGCAAGGCTGACGTTTTGGCCTGTTCAACCCGCTGCATCATCGCGTGGCCTATCAACAGGGCCAGCGGTAGCATGCACGGCATGATGTAGGTCGGTAACTTACCCTTGCTCAGGCTGAACAAGCCCAGCGGCAGCAGCAACCACAGCAGCACGAACACGATGCTGGCATGGCCCTTGTTTTTCCAGGCGTCCTTGAAGGCAACGGGCAACAAGGCTGCCCACGGCAAGCTGGAAACAACCATCAACGGCAGATAGAACCACCACGGACGACCGTGCTGGGCGTCTTCACCGGCAAAGCGGCGGATGTGCTCGTGCCAGAAGAAGAAGCGCCAGTAATCGGGCTCCTGGGCGTGAACCGCGAGTACCCACGGCAGCGAGATGGCGGCGGCGACCAGCATGGCCACCAGGCCGTACTTGACCAGTTCCAGAAAACGCTTTTGCCAGATCATGTAGGGCAGGGCGATCAGCACGGGCAACAGCAGGGCCAGAAAGCCCTTGGTCATAAAGCCCATGCCGCAGGCAAAACCCAGTACGGCCCAGCTGATCAGGCGGTCGCGGGGGCGGGTGCTGTCAACGGCAAACCACAGCGCAACCATGCTCAGGTTGACCCACAGGGTGAACTGCGGATCGAGGTTGGAATAACCGGCCTGGCCTGCAATAAGGCCAAAGGTCATGTACACCAGGGCGCAGGCAAAACTTTTGCGCGGGTCATTCCACAAACGGCGGGCCACGGCATAGGCCAGAAACACGCTCAGGCCGGTGGCGATGGCGGACGCAATGCGCACGCCAAACAGGTTTTCACCAAAAATGGCCTGGCCGATGGCAATCATCCAGTAGCCGGCAATCGGCTTCTCGAAGTAACGCAAATCCATGAAGTGCGGGGTGATCCAGTTACCGTCGACCAGTATTTGCTGGCCGATTTGCGCATAGCGCGTTTCGTCAGGAATCCACAAGCCGTGGGTGCCCAGCGGCAACAGGTAAAACGCAATAAAGGCTAAAACCAGCAGCGGTATTGTCCAGCGTGTAGTCATGGTTGCTGCACTCCCAGCCAGCCTTCACGGCCTTCGAGCACTCCACGGCTCAACTGCCCGGCTGGCAGGCTGTTGAGGTCGTCGGGGAGCAAATCGCGCAAGGGTTGGAAGTGAATGTTGCGGGCACGGGCTTGAGCCAGTAATTGACGGAAGTCGTTAGCCATTAGAATCCCTTCTACTTCAGCATGGATGGTGTACGCGTTCAGCTTTTGCGGGCTGAAGCGATCAAGAATGTATGAGTTGAAATCGGCAGCACTGATCTGCGGTCCGGCCACTTCATCGAAGGTGGGTAAATCCACAGGGATTTGCGGCGCGCCCAGACTGCCGTCGGTCAACCTCGGCCGAAACAGACTGTGCCCGCGGCAATCACTGTTGTAACGAAAGCCAAAGGTTTGCTTGGCCTGGACGACGCGTTCATCGGCCCGCCAGCCGGCGGCGGCCGAACACTCGACGGCTTGCCCGGTGATGTCGCTCAACGTCTCGACACCACGGCGGATCTGCTCGATCAGTTGGGCCTCGCTCCAGCGGCCGGTATTGGCCTGCCAGCCATGGTGATCCCAGGCGTGCAGGCCAACTTCATGGCCGGCGGCCAGGGTCTGGCGCATCAAGTGCCCCAGATCCTTGCCGATCGGTTTGCCCGGCCAGGCGGTGCCGGCCAGCAAAATGTCCCAGCCGTACAAGCTGGCCGCCTTGGAGCGCATCATCTTCCAGAAAAACTGGGGCTTGATCAGCCGCCATAAATGGCGGCCCATGTTGTCCGGCCCCACGCTGAAAAAAAACGTGGCTTTGATCTGGGCTTCGTCGAGCAGTTCGAGTAGCCGCGGAACCCCCTCACGGGTTCCACGGTACGTGTCGACATCAATACGCAGTCCAGCTTGCATCAGCGTTTTTCCGCGATTTCTACCATGGCTTCACGCAGGAAGAAGTCCAGGGTCTTGCCAATGGTTTCGCTCAGCTCAGTGGTCGGCGTCCAGTCGATCAGGCGACGGGCGTTTTCAACACTTGGCTTGCGATGGCTGACGTCCTGATAACCGGTGCCGTAGAACGACTGGCTTTCAACGTCGCGGAAACCGGCAAACGGAGGGAAATTGGCACGCAACGGGTGAGCTTCGAACTGGCGCAGCAACTCTTCGCCCAGTTGACGAATGCTGGCTTCGTTATCCGGGTTGCCGATGTTGATGATCTGGCCATCGCACTTGCCACCCTTGTTGTCGATGATGCGTGCCAGGGCTTCGATACCGTCCGCCACGTCGGTGAAGCAGCGTTTTTGTTCGCCGCCGTCAACCAGACGGATCGGGGTGCCTTCCACCAGGTGCAGGATCAGCTGGGTGATTGCACGCGAGCTGCCAACCCGTGCCGAGTCCAGACGGTCCAGACGCGGGCCCATCCAGTTGAACGGACGGAACAGGGTGAACTTCAGGCCCTTGGTGCCGTAGGCCCAGATCACGCGGTCCAGCAGTTGCTTGGAAACCGAGTAGATCCAGCGCTGTTTGTTGATCGGGCCAACCACCAGGTTGGAGGTGTCTTCGTCGAAGTTCTTGTCCTGGCACATGCCATACACTTCGGACGTGGACGGGAAGATCACGCGCTTGTTGTACTTCACGCAGTAGCGGACCAGCTTGAGGTTTTCTTCGAAGTCCAGCTCGAAAACGCGCAACGGGTTGCGGGTGTATTCGATTGGCGTGGCGATGGCCACCAGCGGCAGGACCACGTCGCATTTTTTGATGTGGTATTCGATCCACTCGGTGTGGATGCTGATATCGCCTTCCACAAAGTGGAAGTTGGGGTGGCTGCGCAGGCGGTCGATGGCGTCGGAGCCGATGTCCAGACCGTACACTTCGTAGCGGTCGTCTTGCAGCAGGCGCTCTGACAGATGGTTACCGATAAAGCCGTTCACGCCAAGGATCAGGACGCGGGTGCGACGTGCCGGGCGACCGGACTCGCTGCCACGCAGGCGCGAACCTTCAACCAGACCCAGTTCACGGGCCAGTTGCGGGCCGCTCAGGTACAGGCCGTTGTCATTGCGCTGGCCGGCAGTGACGATCAGGGAGTCCTGGCCGCAGGCAATGCGCAGCGGGTCGCAGCTGATCACCTGGCCAGGGGCATGGCCCTGATTGCCGGCAACCACTTCGGCGCCCCAGACAATCAGTTTGTGCTCGCCCACGGCGCAGAAGGCGCCCGGGTATGGTTGGGTAACAGCGCGAACCAGGTTGAACAGTTCTTCGGCCGGACGGCTCCATTGCAGCAGGCCATCTGCCGCGGTGCGGCGACCGACGTAAGTGGCCTTGGATTCGTCTTGCGGGGTTTCCTGGAGCTTGCCTTCAGGCAGCAGCGGCAAGGCTTCGGCCAGCAGTTGAGCGGCGGTCTCGCGCAGTTTGGCGTGCAGGCTCAGTGCGGTGTCGGAACGCTCGATGCTGATGCGTTGCTGGGCCAGGATGGCACCAGCGTCGGCACGCTTGACCATGCGGTGCAGGGTTACGCCGGTTTCGGTTTCGCCGTTGACCAGCACCCAGTTGGCCGGTGCGCGGCCACGGTAGCGCGGCAGCAACGAACCGTGCAGGTTGAAAGCACCCTTGCTGACGCTGGACAGCAGTTCTTCGCCCAACAGGTTGCGGTAGTAGAACGAGAAAATGTAATCGGCGTTCAGCTTGCGGATACGCTCGATCCACAGTGGGTGGTTGGCGTCTTCCGGCGCGTGTACCGGGATGCCTTTACGGGCGCACAGTTGGGCAACCGAAGCGTAAAAGTTATTTTCCTTGGGGTCGTCAGCATGGGTAAACACAGCAGCAATTTCATAACCTGCATTGAGCAAGGCTTCGATGCCTGTGCAGCCAATATCGTGATAGGCGAAAACAACGGCTTTCAAACTCATGATTGGACCTGTGCGGAAGTAGAGGAAGTCTGGTTGCTAGTTGGAACGGAAGAAGTTGCAGGTTCGGCGCGAACGATTTTCTCAATGAAAAACCGTGGCCGGGCCCGCACATCGCTGTACATGCGACCCAGGTATTCACCCAGTAGCCCCATGCCGATAAATTGCCCGCCGGTGAATACAAACAGCACCGCAAACAGTACGAAAGTACCGTGGCCGGCCCAGGAGGCGCCGAAGATCAGGCGCAACATGACCAGCGTAATGGCGAACAGCACGCCCAGTACCGCCATGCTGAAACCGAGAATGCTCAGCAGGCGCAACGGGGTGGTGGTCATGCATGTGATCAGGTCGAACATCAGGTTGATCAGGCGCATCGGGCTGTACTTGGAGTCACCGTGTTCGCGCTCGGCATGCTCTACCAGCACTTCAGTGGTATGACGGGCAAAGCTGTTGGCGAGAATCGGGATAAAGGTACTGCGTTCGCGACAGGCCAGCATGGCGTCGACGATGGAGCGGCGATAGGCGCGCAGCATGCAGCCGTAGTCGCTCATGGCTACGCCGGTGGAACGTTGCACGGCCAGGTTGATCACGCGCGAAGGCCAGCGGCGCCAGGCGGAGTCCTGACGGTTGTTGCGCACGGTGCCGACCACGTCGTAACCCAGTGCCGCTTGTGCGACCAGGCGCGGAATTTCTTCCGGCGGGTTCTGCAGGTCGGCATCGAGGGTAATGATCACATCGCCTTTGGAGTGCTCAAAACCGGCCATGATCGCGGCATGTTGCCCGTAGTTGCGGTTGAGGATCACCGCGACAACGTGGCTGCCTTCACGCTCGGCCGCTTCTTCAAGCAGTTGCGCCGACCTGTCCCGGCTGCCGTCATCGACCAGCACGATTTCATAGGCCTGGCTCAACTGCGCACAGGCCGCTTCAGTGCGGCGCAGGAGTTCGGGCAAGCTCTCTTCTTCGTTGTAGACCGGGATGACGATCGACACACACTGGATAGGGTAGGGTTTCAAAGTATTCGTTCCAGTCAGTTTCAATGGCACAAGACGACATGTCTGAGTCGGCCCCACTCAAGCGCACTTTTAGAGGCTCGCGCTCTTCACGAGTAAAGACTATTACTTACAAACGTAAAGATAATAAATTGCGTTATCTACATGATTTTCCTGCTAACCCCAGGGGGTTTCCCTATGAGGCAGGGGTATACGTTAAACGCAACTTTGTGAAAAACCTATGAAAGTTAGATCAACAGTCCATGTTTTCTAAACACTAGACAGGTGCTATTCAGGAATAGCCTTTATAAGGGTCAACGCTGATCTTTCGACGGTGACAGCGCCTGTCTGACGTGGGTAGATTCTTACACCAATTGTACGAATTAGAACAGTTATTCAAGGCAGTAAATAAAAAAAGGCAGGGCTTTGTTAGAGCAAAACTATCGTAGCGCCAACCTGCGGATATGTGACGCATGTCACATCGGTTGGCGCTGTCAAAAGACGTTGGTTAATTCAAACCCAGCTTGCCGCGCAGGGTCGACAAGTCTTCGGCCAGGGTATTGACCGGGCCGATCAGCGCCTTGCGATCGTTGTCCTTGACCTTGTCGTAGGTTTCAAAACCACCGTCGGCGGTTTTGTACTTGGCCAGGATCTTGTTAACCGTGGCGAAGTTTTTATCCACCTTGGCCGCAAAGGCCTTGTCGCTCTGTTCGATTTGCGCGCGGAACAGGTCGAAGATCTTTTTCGCGCCGTCCACGTTGCCCTGGAAGTCATACAGGTCGGTGTGGCTGTAGCGGTCTTCCTCGCCGGAAATCTTGGTGGCGGCCACTTCTTCCATCAGGGCTGCGGCACCGCCGACGACTTTTTCGGGCGGGAAGGTCAGCCCGGCGACTCGGGTTTGCAGGTCTTTCACATCGTTGTTCAGGCCGTCGGCCAACTGATCAAGACCTTGGGTGCTGTTCTCGGAGAACAGCCCGTATTCGATGCGGTGAAAGCCGGTGAAGTCGGGGGCGGTTACGCCTTTTTCGTGGTCATCGACCCGGGAATCGATCGAGGCATCAAGGTCGCTGAACAGCTCGGCAATCGGTTCGATCGACTCGTAGTACACCCGGGTCGGTGCGTAGAGTTTTTTGGCCGTGGCCAGGTCGCCTTTTTTCACGGCATCGGTGAATTTCTGCGTGTTGCTGCCCAGCTCATCCAGTTGCTCGGTGACGTAGATTTTGTAGTCCGAAACAGGTTGCACCAGGTCCAGTGGTGCGGTTGCAGCCAGTGCCGAGAGCGGGGTGTGGAGCAAACCCAGGGCCAGGAACAGTGCGAGCGGCGTCTTCTTCATGGGACTTTTTCCGGTTGGTTGAGGGGGTATTTGCATCTGCTTGCGCAAGGAGTTCGCGCTAAGCACTGGCATCGAGCAAGGCGCGGCCAATGAAGTCCTGGTCACTGCGCACGCCCGGCAGGGTGAAGAAATAGCCGCCGCCCACCGGCTTGAGGTATTCCTCCAGCGGTTCGCCGTTGAGGCGGGTTTGTACGGCGATGAAGCCTTTGTCCAGATCGCTCTGGTAACAGATGAACAGCAGGCCCATGTCCAGCTGGCCGTTCTTGTTGACCCCGTTGGAGTAGTTGAATGGCCGGCGCAGGATCAGGCTGTCGCGCGTTTCGTGGGTGCGCGGGTTGGCCAGGCGGATATGGGCGTCCAGCTTGGTGATTTTGCCGTGGGGGTCTTTGCTGTAATCCGGTACATCGGTTTCGCGGGTGCCGTCCATGGGGGCGCCACTGGCCTTGTTGCGGCCGAAGATGCTTTGTTGCTCTTGCAGTGGCGTGCGGTCCCAGCGCTCGACGAAATTACGGATGATGCGCACCGCCTGGTAGCTGCCGTTGACCGCCCAGGCGGGCTCGTCGCTACCGGGTTGGACCCAGACAGTCCGGTTCATTGCCGTGCCGTCGTTGGAGTCGGGGTTGGCCGAACCGTCGCGAAAACCCAGGAAGTTGCGCGCGCTTTGCGCCGGTTCGCCGGGTTTGGTCGGGGCTTGTGGCGGTACGGTGCCTTCTTGTTTCCAGCGCACCAGCAGCAAGTCGGGCAGGTTTTTTACGATGTCACGCAGGGCGTGAATGTTGGTATCGGCGGTATTGGCGCAAAACTGCAGGCTCAGATCGCCGTGGCATTGCGCAGGATCCAGTGCGTCATTGGGAAATCCCTGCATGCGGCTCAGGCGCTTGGGCTTGATGGGCGACAGGCCGAAGCGCTCATCAAACAGGGATTCGCCCACCGACACCGTGACCGTCAAGTTATCCGGGGTTACGACCGGGCCGAGAATGCCTGAGTCAACCGGTGGCAGCCTGGGGTCGACCTGAGGCACCGGGCCGCCCTTCATCAGGAAGGCAATGCGCTCGTTCAGGGTGCGGAACAGGCGCTCCAGATCTTCACGGTCTGCGGCCAGCACATCGAAGGCCGCCAGCATGCCAGCGGCCGGGCGCGGGGTGACAATGCCGTTTTGGTGCTGGCCGGTAAAGTCGTGATGATCCCGGGTTTTGTCGCTGCTGGGCGCCTGGGTCACCTGCGCGTTTGCCGGGCTGCTCGCCGCCATGGCCGGACAGCTCAGGGCTCCACCGGCCAGCGCCGCACCTGCGACCCCCATGCCCATAAGGATGCGACGGCGTTGCAGATTGAATGAATCGGGGTTTTGTTCTGAATCGCTCATGTGCGTCTCGTCTGCAATTACAGGCCGCTAAGGCCGAGGGCGGGATCGATTCCATCGAATGCATCGGCCACAGCCTTGGCCTTGTTACTGATTTGTTGGCGCTGTTGGGCGCTGACCGTGTCGTAGGTGCGGTAGCCCTGCGGGGTTTTCAGGCCATTGAGTTCGGCTTCAAACGAAGCTCCGGCGCTATCGAGGGTGTGCAGCAGGTCGGGATTTTTCCTGGTCAGTAACGGGCGCAGCAGATCAACTACCTTGCGCGAGGCTTGCAGGTTGGCGGCAAAGCCATTGAGGTCGATATGGCTATAGCGCTCTTCTTCGCCGCTGTTGGCGCGGCTATCAGCCAGGTTGTGCAGGGTGCGGGCAACAATGCTGACCAGTTGCTCGGGGGGGAGCGATTGCGCCAGCAGTTGTTGCTTGAGTTGCACGGCGTTGGCTTGCAGTTGCCGGGCAATCGGCGCCAGGCCCTGTGTGCTGCGCTGATCGAACAGGCCGTACTCCAGGCGATGGAAACCGGTGAAGCCGGGGTCCTGCTCGCGTTTTTCGAAGTAGTCGGCACGGGCGTTGATGGCGTTATCCAGTTCGGCCAGTCGTTGCGCCGCCGGGGCCAGTCGCTGATACGCCTCGCGCGCGGGGATATATAAAGCCTGTGCCTGTTGCAGATCACCGGCGGCAATGGCTAGGGACAGTGCATCCGCGGCCTTGATCAGTGCCGTGCCCTGGGTGCTCAGGTAAACCCGGAACTCTGACAACGGGCCGATAAACGCCACCATCGATGGGCGCGCATTGGCGCTGGCCTCGGACGCGGCAGTCGGCGTCACGTGCAGCGTACCGCGGGGGTTGCTGAGCAGGCCGCAGGTGATGGCGTAATCCCCGGGTGCCAGAGTTGCGTTGATCACCTGGCTCAGGCCCGGAGCGATGTTTTCGCGCTCTTCGACTACCAGCACGCCGTCGAGAATTTCCCATTCGACCGCCCGTTCCGAGGCGTTGACGATACGAAAGCTGTTGAAGCCGGCCGGTACGGTCAGAGCATTGGGTTCGCAGCTATGGGGGTGAATGGTGACTGTGACTTCGTTGCCGTGGGCCTTGCGCTTGGCCGCAGCCAGTTGCGAGGCGTAGTAGAACAACCCGCCGGCCGCGATCATCACGATCACCGAGCCGGCCACCGCCCAGCGCAATGCGCGTGGGGGGGTACCGCTTGCAGGGGTAGGCATGCTTGACCTTATGGGTTTGTTACGGAGGAAGTGCGTGTGGTGGTGGTCGGCGCTGGCGGGCGAAAGAACATCGCCAGCGTCACTACCAGATAGATCACATAGGCGCCGAGCACGCTGACTGTTGGCGCGTCCTGATAGCCGAACATGCCGGCCAGTACGGAGCCCAGCGGGCCGTCCATCGGCAGGTGTGCATTAATGTCGAACACCACATCTTGCAGGTGGTTCCACAGGCCGGCTTCATGGAGGGCTTGCACCGAGTTGGCCAGAATGCCCGCGGCAACCACCAGAATAAAGAGCCCGGTCCAGCGGAAGAACAGGCCCAGGTTCAAGCGCATGCTGCCGCTGTAAATCGCAAAGCCCACAAGGATTGCCAGCACCAGGCCGAGCAGGGCGCCCAGTGGAGCCGCCGGGCCTTCGCTTTGCTGGAAGACGGCGAGCAGAAAGAACACGGTTTCCAGCCCTTCACGGGCGACCGCAAAGAACACCATGGCAATCAGTGCGGTGACCTGGTGTTTGGAACCGGCGAGGGCGTGATCAAGGGAGGTGTGCAGAGAGTGTTTGATGGAACGCGCCACCTTGCGCATCCAGAACACCATTGAGCTGAGGATGCCAACGGCAATCAGGCCGACAATGCCTTCGAACAGTTCCTGTTGTTTTTGCGGGAATTCGGCGCTCATCAGTTCCAGGCCGCCGCCCACCAGCAGCGACAATGCGGCGGCCAGGAACACTCCGATCCACACGGCGGGCATCCACTGCCCGCGTCCGGTTTGCTTGAGGTAACTGGCAATGATGCCGACGATAAGTGCGGCCTCAATCCCTTCGCGCAGCATGATCAGAAATGGAACCAGCATGGAGAAAGCCCGCGTCACTAATTAGTTAGGGAGCTAATTTGTAACATATTGATACGTATTTACAAACAAGAATTGATTGCATTGCTGAACGGTTGCTGAACGGAAAGTTGCGCCGGAAGCGCTGAGCGGGTGGGAGTGAGCTTGCTCACTAAGGTATCGCTGCGGTGTGTCAGCCAGGCTGGGTTGTCCGCATCGCAGGCAAGCCAGCTCCCGCAGATATGGCGCTGACCTTGTGGGAGCGAGCCTGCTCGCGATTGTGTAGCTGCGGTCAGTCAGTAGAACCGAGTCATGGCTTTTTCGCCTCGTCGTCTGCCGCATCTGGCTGGTGGTTAAGTGCTTTCAGGGTTTGCAGTGCGGCCTCGGCTGTCATTGCTCTCAGGGTCAGTGCGGCAGTGGCTTCTTGCGCCTGGTTTTGTGCTTGCTTCAAGCCTTCACCTTCTTGCATGGCCACCCGCAGACGCTCCTGAAGCAGAGTGCAGTCGTTTTGAAGTTGACTCAGTTGGCCGCTCAGTTGCCCGTTGAGCTTGCTGAGTTTGTGCTGCTGATCGCTGGCCTGGTTCAGTTCTTTGCTCAGTGCACGGCTCTCGCTCAGCACGCGCTCGTTGTCACGATGCAGCTGGGTGATCTCATCCTGGCGTACCAGCGCGCTTTGCTGGGCCTGGCGCAGTTCCATCTGGACTTGCTGCAATTGTCCTTCGTGGCGACGCTGATCCTGTTCGCGCTGTTCCTTGACGGCGCTGCGGTAGTGCTCGAGGGCGTCGCGGGCGTGCAGGTGTTTCTCTTCCAGTGAGCGAATTTGCTCGTCGCGGTCCTTGAGGCGCAGCTCAAAATCGCTGCAGGCCTGATTCAGTGCGGCGTTGCGGGTCTGCTCGGTTTGCAGCATGGAGCGGGTGGATTCCAGGTTTGCCGTTTCCTGGCTTAGCGCATTGCCCTGTATCTCAAGCTGCTGCTGGAGGTGTAGTTGCGCCTGTTGCGCGTCGGCCAGCTGCTCCTGCAGCCCGGTCTTCAACTGTTCGTAATGCGCCTGGGCCCGGTCGATGGGCTCTTGCGCCTGTTCCTGCAGGCGCTGGGCGAGGCGGGCGACCAGTTCGGTCAGCTCGTCATCGATCTGCTCACGAGGAGCGCCTCGGCGCGTATCCGCCTCGTCCAGCTCTTTGAGATAGCGATGGATGGTGGTTTTCGATCCGGTGTTTCCCATCTCGATACGTACCGCATCAATGCTTGGGTGTTCACCGCGGGCCAGGATCGCCGTGCGCGCAATTTGAACAACCGCTTTGTTTACGCCGCCACGGGCCATGGTGATCTCCTACGATTATGTACTGTGGTATGTATCATGTAATTACATACTATATGAGTGCGTTAATTTTGTCTTTATTTGTGATTTATGATGCGGGATATACTGGTATTATCCCGTGCTAGAGCCTTTAAACTGCTTTTAAGGCCCGTTTTCAGTACGCCAATCAAGAGAACTGCCCATGAGCGAGCTGGATCGCTACTTGAATGCCGCGACCCGCGACAACACCCGCCGTAGCTATCGGGCTGCCATCGAGCACTTCGAAGTGACCTGGGGCGGGTTCCTGCCGGCCACCAGTGACAGCGTGGCGCGCTACCTGGTGGCCCATGCCGGCCAGCTCTCGATCAACACGTTGAAGCTGCGCCTGTCGGCCATCGCCCAGTGGCATAACAGTCAGGGTTTCGCCGACCCGACCAAGGCTCCGGTGGTGCGCAAGGTATTCAAGGGCATCCGCGCCTTGCATCCGGCGCAAGAGAAGCAGGCCGAGCCGTTGCAGTTGCAGCATCTGGAGAAGGTGGTCGACTGGCTTGAAGGCGAAGCGCTGGCGGCGCAGGCCAGCGACGACCGGCCGGCGTTGTTGCGCGCCAGGCGCGATGCGGCATTGATACTGCTGGGGTTCTGGCGCGGGTTTCGAAGCGATGAGCTGTGCCGCTTGCAGATCGAGCATGTACAGGCAGTCGCAGGCTCAGGCATTACGCTGTACCTGCCGCGCAGCAAAAGTGACCGCGACAACCTGGGCAAGACCTTCCAGACCCCGGCGCTGCTGCGGCTGTGCCCGGTGCGGGCCTATATCGAGTGGCTCAATACCGCCGCCCTGGTGCGCGGCCCTGTGTTCCGGGGGATCGACCGCTGGGGCAATCTGGGCGAGGAGGGGTTGCATGCCAATAGCGTGATCCCCTTGTTGCGCCAGGCGCTGGAGCGCGCCGGCATCCCCGCCGAGCAATACACCAGCCACTCGCTGCGTCGCGGTTTTGCAACGTGGGCGCATCAAAGTGGCTGGGATTTGAAGTCGCTGATGAATTACGTCGGCTGGAAGGACGTCAAGTCAGCCATGCGCTATGTTGAAGCGACCCCGTTTACGGGGATGAGCATGATGGCCGAGAAACAAATTGGTAACTGATCCGTGTCAAGTTGAAAGCCTGAGCGATGGCCCATATTTGGAAGGAGTGTTTTAGCGTTAGCTTTCTTCTATCTATAACGTCACCTGATAGCTAAAACCAATCGCGAGCATCAGCTTTGCCAATGAGCCAGATATGTAATGTGTTGTTAGGATTCACCTCATCAACTTTTCAACCCTGACGGAGAGTCAACGATGCCTATCATCAACAGCCATGTAAAACCGTTCAAAGCAACTGCCTACAAAAACGGCAGCTTCGTGGAAGTCTCGGACGCTGACCTGAAAGGCAAGTGGTCGGTGGTGTTCTTCTACCCGGCCGACTTCACGTTCGTTTGCCCGACTGAGCTGGAAGACCTCGCTGACAACTACGAAGAGTTCAAGAAACTCGGCGTCGAGATCTACAGCGTTTCGACCGACACCCACTTTGCTCACGCTGCCTGGCACAACACTTCGCCAGCCATCGGCAAAATTCAGTACACCATGATCGGCGACCCTACGCTGACCATCTCCCGCAACTTCGACGTGCTGATCGAAGAAGCAGGCCTGGCTGACCGCGGTACGTTCGTGATCAACCCGGAAGGTCAGATCAAGATCGTTGAGCTGAACGACGGCGGCGTTGGCCGTGACGCATCCGAGCTGCTGCGCAAAATCAAGGCCGCTCAGTACGTCGCTGCCCACCCGGGCGAAGTTTGCCCGGCCAAATGGAAAGAAGGTGAATCCACCCTGGCTCCATCGCTTGACCTGGTCGGCAAGATCTAAGTCTGTGAATCAGGCTGGGGCGGTGATCCGCACCTGAGTAGTAAGCAGCATCGCCCTCAAAACGCCCGGGCGACATTCGCTCGGGCGTTTTTTTTTACAGAATTCAGTATTAAAAGGAGATCGCCCGTATGTTGGACGCCAATCTAAAAGCACAGTTGAAGTCATACCTGGAGCGGGTCACACAGCCGATCGAGATTGTTGCTTCTCTCGACGACGGTGCGAAATCCCGTGAAATGCACGACCTGTTAAAAGAAGTCGCCAGCCTTTCCAGCATGATTACCCTGCTGGACAACGGTAACGATGCGCGCAAACCTTCGTTCTCGCTGAACCGCCCGGGCGGCGATATCAGCCTGCGTTTTGCAGGCATCCCGATGGGCCACGAATTCACTTCGCTGGTGCTGGCCTTGCTGCAAGTGGGCGGCCACCCATCGAAAGCCAGTAGCGAAGTCATTGAACAGATCCGCTCCCTGAAGGGCGAGTTCAACTTCGAAACCTATTTCTCGCTGTCATGCCAGAACTGCCCGGACGTGGTGCAGGCGCTGAACCTGATGGCTGTGCTGAACCCCAACATTCGCCACGTAGCGATTGACGGCGCCTTGTTCCAGGACGAGGTCAATGATCGTCAAGTGATGGCGGTACCCAGCGTTTACCTGAACGGGGTCAACTTCGGTCAGGGCCGCATGGGGCTGGAAGAGATTCTGGGCAAGCTGGACACCAGCGCCATCGAACGCCAGGCCGAAAAAATCAGCGCCAAGGATGCCTTTGACGTGCTGGTGATCGGTGGCGGCCCGGCCGGTGCCGCAGCGGCCATTTATGCTGCACGTAAAGGCATTCGCACCGGTGTGGCCGCTGAGCGTTTTGGCGGTCAGGTGCTGGACACCATGGCCATCGAAAACTTTATCTCGGTTCAGGAAACTGAAGGGCCGAAGCTTGCGACCGCGCTTGAAGAACACGTCAAGCAGTACGACGTGGACATCATGAACCTGCAACGCGCCGACAAGCTGATCCCGGGCAAGTCGGGCGAGCTGCACCAGGTCAACTTTGCAAGTGGTGCTTCGCTCAAGGCCAAGACCGTAATCCTGGCCACCGGTGCCCGCTGGCGTGAAATGAATGTACCCGGTGAGCAGGAATACCGCAGTCGCGGCGTTGCTTACTGCCCGCACTGCGACGGCCCGCTGTTCAAGGGCAAACGAGTTGCGGTGATCGGTGGCGGCAACTCCGGCGTCGAAGCGGCTATCGACCTGGCGGGTATCGTTGCTCACGTGACCCTGCTTGAGTTCGATACCAAGCTGCGCGCCGATGCCGTGCTGCAACGCAAGCTGCACAGCTTGCCTAACGTGAAGGTCATCACCAACGCTCAAACCACCGAAGTGATCGGTGACGGGCAGAAAGTCAGCGGTCTGCGCTACAAGGATCGTCAGTCGGGTGATGTGCACACGGTCGAGCTGGAAGGCATCTTTGTGCAAATCGGCCTGCTGCCAAACACGGATTGGCTCAAGGGCACAGTCGAGTTGTCGCCGCGCGGTGAGATCGTTGTCGATGCTCGCGGTGAAACGTCCATCCCCGGCATTTTCGCGGCCGGTGACGTGACCACCGTGCCTTACAAGCAGATCGTGATCGCAGTAGGCGAGGGCGCAAAAGCATCGCTGAGTGCGTTCGACTATTTGATCCGCTCCGAGTAACCGCCAGCCATAAAAAAACCCATGAGCGATCATGGGTTTTTTTTGCGCCCGATATTTACATCGGTTGCGGCTGGATGATCTCGACCCAGTAACCGTCCGGGTCTTTGACGAATGCCAGTGACTTCATGCGGCCGTCGTTCAGGCGCTTCTGGAAATCCACACCCAGGGCTTCGAAACGTTCGCAGGCGGCACGGATGTCCGGCACCGAAATACAGATATGGCCAAAACCACGAGGGTCAGTGTTGCCGTTGTGGTAGACCACGCTGTCGTCGGTTTCCGAACCGTGGTTGTGGGTCAGCTCAAGGATGCCGGGGATCGACTTCATCCACAGTGTGCGCGCGGCGTCGTCAGCAGGGATCTGTGCCTTGTCGACCAGTGCCAGGAAGTACAGGCTGAATTCGGCCTCAGGGAAGTCACGCTTCTCGACCAGCGAGAAACCCAGGACGCGGGTATAGAAGTCCAGGGATTTTTCGATGTTCTTCACACGCAGCATGGTGTGGTTGAACACGAAGTTTTGGGTAGCGCTGTCTGGTGCGGCGGTTACGCCAGGGATGTTGTTCAGGTCTTGCAGGCTCATGAACCCTCCGAAAATGATGCGTAGGTGATCGGTCGCTACGGTGAGCGTGATGGGGGAATGATACGGAATGTGACGTCATGCGCCAAACCCGTTTTCAGGGGGTGGGGCATGCCTGCACTGCGACACGCGGGGAGAGGTCTGGCAAATCGCAGGCAAAAAGAAGCCCGCCGAAGCGGGCATGGGGCGCTAGTCCTTTAGCAGCCCCTATCCTGTGACCATCCATGTGAAAAAATTGTGAAGCGCCGCACTCTTTACGACCTTTCGGTTGCACGGGCTGCATAATCAGACAATTCCTATAAAGTATTAGTACTTTAGCGCAGGGTTATTCATGTTCAGGCGGGTAATCCCGGGCATTAACCAATGCCTATGATTGAGCAGGCTGCGGGGTGTTCAAGTTTTACTGTGGGCGCGGGTACTAACTGATGCGTGCAAGTGGAGGGCAATTGAACCGTTTTGAATATGTTTGTGTCATTGCATTCGATTAACTTGAGCCACATTGTTGCCAGGCATGAAAAAGCCCTGTGCAGACAGGGCTTTGATTGAGTGCAGACTTCAGGCGCGAAGCCAGGAATCTACCGTGTCTGCGCCGTACTCTTCTTTCCAGGCTTTAAGGCCGCGATGATTACCGCCTTTGGTTTCTATCAGTTCGCCAGTGTGGGGGTTCTGGTACACCTTCAATACGCGTGCCTTGCGCTGTTTTGGCGCCGCCGCACCCCTTGCAGCGGAGGGTTTTGGGTCAAGAATGGCGATGACGTCACGAAGGTTTTTGCCGTAGGTTTTCATCAGGCCCAGCAGCTTTTGTTCGAACTCGATTTCCTTTCTCAGCCCGGCGTCATTCTTCAGGGCTTCCAATTGAGCCAGTTGTTCTTGAAGTGCCTTTTCAGCAGCGCGAAACTCAGCAAGTCTAGACAAAGTCATTACTCCATTCGTAGGATCGGCGGCGTGAGGCCGAAGCGAATTAATGATGTTTGGAATGCACAAGACAGGCAGGTCGACTGTCCAGAAAGTTCACCTGTACGAGCGAGCCCTTTGAAGCAAATATTTAAAAATGTTACGCAGACAAAAAAATTGTAGTTGTTAATTCATGCACTGCCAAGCGATGCAGGCGTCATATTTAAAAAAAGGCGATTATTTTTATAATCGCCTTTGTGTGGGGTTGTTTGTTATTAAGTGGGCGTTAAACGTGCCACTAAGGACTTGATAAAGTCTGCCGGCGGCATAGGCCGTGCAAACAGATAGCCTTGTAAAAACTCAACGCCTTGTGCGGCCAGGTACTGGCTTTGCTCTTCTGTTTCTATGCCCTCGGCAACAATGCCCAGGTCGAGCTTTGCGCCGAGCTCGATGATGCTGTCGAGGATATGCCTGGACAGCGCATCGGACCCGATCATGGCGACAAAACTCTGATCGATTTTCAAATAATCGACGTTGAACTCGCGCAAGTAACTCAAACTCGAATGCCCGGTACCAAAGTCATCCAGTGCAATCATTACGCCCAGGCTGTGCAATGCCGAAAACAACGCGTGAGTTGTTTCAGTGGGTACGATCAACTCGCGCTCGGTGAGCTCCAGTACCAGTTTGATATGCCCTTTGGGAAATGCGTCCAGAAACTCGCGGCAATCTTCAATCAGTTCCAGGTTCTGACAATGACGGGCTGCAATGTTGAACGCCAAATGAAAACCGGGGGCCATGGTGTGGATATGAGGGGCAAGCAATACGGCCGTTTGGCGCATCAGTGAGCGCGTCATTGGCACAATCAGGCCCGAGTGCTCGGCGAACGGAATGAACAAGTCCGGGCGCACCAGGCCTTCTGTGGGATGCTGCCAGCGCATCAGTACTTCGGCGCCTGCCCATTGTTTGGTGTCCCCGCGCACTACCGGCTGGAAATAAGGAATGAACTCTTCAGCCTCCAGCCCCCGCTGCAATTCATGGGTGGGTGAAGATGAACGCTTTTTCAGCTGATGAACTGTGGCCGCCGAAATCATTCCCAGAAAGACCAGTAATGCCATGAGTCCAGGGTATTGAGCTTTCACAAAACGCCAGACCGTACCGGAACTGAACCCCGCGACAACACTGTAAGGGTAGTGCGTGGAAGGCACTGTGACGGGGGCTACCGGATATGGCCCGGGCGGGGTGCTGCGCACTTGGCCAAAACGGTCAATCGAGTTGTCACCCACTTGAATCAATAACTGCGTGTACTGGTTGATCAGGCCCAATACATTGACCAGATGAAAGCCGTACAGGCTGACAATGACACCGGCGTGATCTTTTTCGCGTCGATAGATCAGCAAGGGTTCGTCAGGTGTCACCGTATTCCCTGGCAGCAGCCACAGTACGCCCTCGTTATAGTCCGCCGGATTAACCGCTTCTTTAAAGTTGCCAAACAGGGAGGTGCAATAAATCTGGTTTTCCCACACCAGGTTTACGGATCGCACGAACGGTCGGCGCGTCACCTGATCACGCAGGGCCAGCTCAACCTGGGGGCAATCCTGGCCAGCCAGTGGCAAGACCGCGTCCGCAGCCACCGCGGCATTGTCCAGCATCAAGTCAAACTGACGAATCGCCTCATGGGCGGTTTGACTGGCTTCCCACTCCAGCGAGCGGTTGGCCTGCCAAAATATGATGAACATGCCCAGGACAATGGGCAGCAGGCCACTCAGTAAAATCAGCGCATAGCGATCAGTCCATTTTCGGGGCAATTTCAGCGCGAGTGGCATTCAGAATCCTGCGAGCAAAGGGGGCGGGCGATACAAAGCGAGTGCAATCGGGTAAGGCTAGCATTGCTTTAAGGCTATTTCACATGACGTAGGACAAACATGATTACGCCATGTAGAATCGGCTTACGCATACAAGAATAACGACTTCTGCACGCAGAAGCCCTACCGCGTAAGAGATGGATCGAAATGAAGCGATTCGGGTTCCAACTGATCTACGGTGATTTCCTTGCGCGCAGTGTGCGCGGGATCTCCTGCGCGCCACCTGCCAGCCTCTGCATTCTTAGCAACTGACCCCAGTCAACTCTAAAAATGACCATGATGAGGCGCCGAAAATGGCAGATCTATACGAAAATCCAATGGGCCTGATGGGCTTTGAGTTCATCGAATTCGCGTCCCCTGTACCCAACACCCTGGAACCCGTGTTTGAAATCATGGGCTTCACCAAGGTTGCGACCCACCGCTCCAAAGACGTACACCTGTACCGTCAGGGCGATATCAACCTGATCCTCAACAATGAGCCCCACAGTGTCGCTTCTTACTTCGCGGCGGAGCACGGCCCGTCTGTGTGCGGGATGGCTTTTCGTGTGCGCAACGCGCAGCAGGCCTATACCCGCGCCCTTGAGCTGGGCGCCCAGCCGGTGCATATCCCGACAGGCCCGATGGAACTGAACCTGCCTGCCATTAAAGGCATTGGCGGCGCGCCGCTGTACCTGATTGACCGTTACGGCGAAGGCAGCTCGATCTACGACATCGATTTTGTGTTTATCGAAGGCGTAGACCGTCATCCGGTGGGCGCGGGCCTGAAGATCATCGATCACCTGACCCACAACGTGTACCGCGGCCGCATGGCTTACTGGGCCAACTTCTACGAGAAGCTGTTCAACTTCCGCGAAATTCGTTACTTCGACATCAAGGGCGAATACACCGGCCTGACCTCCAAGGCCATGACGGCACCGGATGGCATGATCCGTATCCCGTTGAACGAAGAGTCGTCCAAAGGCGCGGGCCAGATTGAAGAGTTCCTGATGCAGTTCAATGGCGAAGGCATTCAGCACGTGGCCTTCCTCAGTGATGACCTGATCAAGACGTGGGACGCCCTGAAGAAAATCGGCATGCGCTTCATGACTGCGCCGCCAGAAACTTACTACGAGATGCTCGAAGGCCGCCTGCCGAACCACGGCGAGCCGGTCGACGAACTGCAATCGCGGGGTATTCTGCTTGACGGGTCTTCAGACTCGGGCGACAGGCGTCTGCTGCTGCAAATCTTCTCGGAAACCCTGATGGGCCCGGTGTTCTTCGAGTTTATCCAGCGCAAGGGCGATGACGGCTTTGGCGAAGGCAACTTCAAGGCGCTGTTTGAATCCATCGAGCGTGACCAGGTGCGTCGCGGTGTGCTGAGCACCGACTGACTGCACCACAACGCTGCCATCGCCGGCTTGCCGGCGATGGCATCCCGCTCTGCGTTGAGTACTTAAAACAACCCCGCCGCAATATTGATCGAAAACCCCAGCACGGCCGTGTTGAACAAGAACCCCAGCAGTGAATGCCCCAGTACGGCTTTGCGCATTTCGCGGGTGGCGATGTTCACGTCCGAGGTTTGCACCGCAACGTTGAGGGTGAAAGAGAAGTACAGAAAGTCCCAGTAGTCCGGGTTCAGTTCCCCCTCCGGAAAGCGCAATGCCGGCTCCGTGCCCTCGTCGTTATAAAACAGCCGTGCGTAATGCAGGCTGAAAATCACCCCTATCATCAACCACGATCCCACCACTGTCAGGCCGGTAAAGGCGTAGTGCATGAGCTGATCGTTATGGCTGAGCTTGCTGTTGCCCGACAGTTCGAGGGTGATGGCTGCGAGGCTGGCAATCGCGGCAATGCACACGGTGAACAGCACCATGCTGGCATTTTCGTCCTCTACTTCAGCGGTGCGTTTCACGTCGCAGGCTTTGGAGCGAATCACCAGCCACAACGTCAATGCCAGATACAGCCAGACACAGGCGTTCCAGCCGAGCAGGAATTTGGTGGTCACGGTAGCGGCGGGGGCGAAGATACCGACTGCCACCCCGAGCAGGGTGGCAGCGGTCAAACGAGGATGGGTGCGGGCTAGGTGCGGCATAAACGGTCCCTGTTTACTTAATGTTGCCGCACCTTAGCACACGGCGCTGGCCTAACTTTGACGCCGCTTGCTGGCGACCAGTTTCATCACCACCACAAAGAATACCGGCACAAACACCACGGCCAGGGTGGCGACGATCATCCCGCCGATCACCCCGGTACCGATGGCCTGTTGACTGGCCGAGCTGGCACCGGTGGCGAGAGCCAATGGCACCACGCCGAGGATAAACGCCAGGGAAGTCATCACGATCGGGCGCAGACGCAGTCGCGCCGCCTGCACCGTAGCGTCCACCAGGTCATGGCCTTCGTCGTAGAGGGTCTTGGCAAACTCGATGATCAAGATGGCGTTCTTCGCTGACAGGCCAATGATGGTAATCAGGCCCACCTTGAAGAACACATCGTTGGGCATGCCGCGCAACGTGACTGCCAGTACCGCACCGAGCACGCCCAAAGGCACTACCAGCAACACGGCGGTCGGAATCGACCAGCTTTCGTACAGTGCAGCCAGGCACAGGAATACGATCAGCAGCGACAACGCCAGCAGAACCGGCGCTTGCGCACCGGACACCCGCTCCTGCAGCGACAGCCCTGTCCACTCAAGACCCAGGCCTGTGGGCAGTTGGCTGACCAGACGTTCCATTTCAGCCATCGCCTCGCCAGTACTGTGCCCCGCAGCCGATTCGCCGGAAATGCTGATCGCCGGGTAGCCGTTGTAGCGCGTCAGCTGGGACGGCCCCTGGATCCAGCGGGCTTCGACAAAGGCCGAGAGCGGTACCATCTTGCCCAGATCGTTGCGCACATGCATTTTCAGCAAGTCCTCAACCTGGCTGCGCTGATCGCCTTCCGCCTGAACCACCACCCGCTGCATGCGACCCTGGTTCGGGAAGTCGTTGATATAGGCCGAACCTACAGCCGTAGACAGGACCGCACCGATGTCCGCGAAGGAAATGCCCAGTGCATTGGCGCGCTTGCGATCGACCTCAAGCTGTACTTGCGGGCTTTCTGCCAATGCTTCTTCGCGCACATTGGCCAGCACGGGACTTTTTTCAGCCAGTGCCAGCAGTTCGCTGCGGGCTTGCATCAGCGTGTCATAGCCCACGCCGCCACGGTCTTGCAGGCGGAACTCAAAACCGCTGGAGGTGCCCAGGCCACTGACCGGAGGCGGCAGGATGGCGAAGGCGACAGCGTCCTTCAGCTCGCTGAAGGCCCCGTTGGCGCGGTCGGCGATGGCGGATGCAGAGTCCTCGGCGCCGCGTTCCGACCAGTCCTTGAGGGTAGTAAAGGCCAGGGCGGCGTTTTGTCCGCTGCCCGAAAAGCTGAAGCCCAGGATCATCGTGGTGTTACCCACGCCCGGCTCGCTGGCGTTGTGGGCCTCAATCTGCTCGACCACGTTGATCGTGCGGTTCTGGCTGGCACCCGGCGGCAGCTGGATGTCGGTGATGGTGTAACCCTGATCTTCGACCGGCAAAAAGGAGGAGGGCAGACGTGCAAAGCACACCACCAGAACCACCAGCAGGGCGCCGTACACCAGCAGGTAACGGCCGCTACGCTTGATCAGGTGCACCACCCAGTGCTCGTAACCTTCAGACAGGCGATCGAACTTCTTGTTGAACCAGCCAAAAAAACCGCCCTTGGCATGGTGCTCGCCCTTGGCGATGGGCTTGAGCAGGGTCGCGCACAGCGCCGGGGTGAGTGACAGGGCCAGGAACGCCGAGAACAGGATCGAGGTGGCCATCGACAGCGAAAACTGCTGGTAAATGACGCCGACCGAACCCGGCATGAACGCCATCGGGATAAACACCGCCACCAGCACCAGGGTGATGCCGACAATCGCACCACTGATTTGCGTCATCGCCTTGCGGGTTGCTTCCCGGGGCGAAAGCCCTTCGCTGACCATGATCCGCTCGACGTTCTCCACCACCACAATGGCATCGTCCACCAGAATCCCGATGGCCAGCACCATGCCGAACATGGTCAGTACGTTGATCGAGAACCCCAGCACCAGCATGACGGCGAAGGTGCCCATCAGCGCCACCGGCACCACCAGGGTAGGGATCAAGGTGTAGCGGATGTTCTGCAAGAACAGGTACATCACCGCAAAAACCAGCACCATGGCCTCGACCAGGGTGTAGATGACCTTGGTGATCGAGACTTTTACAAAGGGCGTGGTGTCGTACGGGATGGTGTATTCAACACCGGCCGGGAAGTAGCGGCTCAGCTCGTCCATCTTTGCGCGAATCAGGTTGCCCGTATTCAGGGCGTTGGCCTCCGGAGCCAGTTTCACGCTGAAGGCGCTGGCGGACTTGCCGTTAAGGCGCGTGCCGTACTGGTATTCCTGGCTGCCGATTTCCACCCGGGCCACATCTCTGACGCGCACCGTCGAACCGTCCGGGTTGGCGCGCAGCACAATGTCGCCGAACTCCTGCGGGGTTGAGAGCTGACCCTTGACCAGTACCGTAGCGGTGATTTCCTGGGTGGAGCGCCCCGGCAAGTCGCCGATGCTGCCCGCCGATACCTGGGCGTTTTGACTGGCAATGGCCTCGTTGACGTCAGCCGGGGTGAGGTTGAAACCGATCAGCTTTTGCGGGTCGATCCAGATCCGCATCGCCCGTTCGGCGCCATACAGCTGGGCCTTGCCGACCCCGTCGATGCGCTTGATCTCGTTCATCACGTTGCGAGCAAGGTAATCACTGAGGGCGACTTCATCCAGCGTGCTGGTGTTGTCGGCAGTCAGGGTTACCAGCATCAGGAAGCCCGAGGATATTTTCTCGACCTGCAGGCCTTGCTGGATAACCGCTTGCGGCAGGCGCGACTCAACCGCTTTAAGGCGGTTTTGCACATCGACCTGCGCCATTTCAGGGTCGGTACCGGGTTTGAAGGTTGCGGTAATGCTCGCACTGCCCAGGCTGCTCTGGGATTCGAAGTACAGCAAGCCGTCAGTGCCGTTGAGCTCCTGCTCGATCAGGCTGACCACGCTCTCGTCCAGGGTCTGGGCGGAGGCACCGGGGTAGATGGCGTACACCTCGACTTGCGGAGGTGCTACGTCGGGGTACTTGGCCACTGGCAACTGCGGAATGGCCAAAGCCCCCGCCAGCAGAATGAACAACGCAACGACCCAGGCAAAGACCGGGCGGTCGATAAAGAACTGCGGCATGCTCACTGATCCGTGGAGTGTGCGAGAGGGAGTGTCGGGTCATCGATCTGTACTTGCTCGCCGGGGCGTGCATGCTGCACCCCCTCAATGACGATGCGGTCACCGGCCTTGAGCCCGGCATTGACGGCCCAGCGATCATTGTGGGCGCTGCCCAGTTGCACAGGCTGGAGCTGCACACGGTTTTCGGCGTCGAGCAACAGCACCTGGGCAATGCCGGCGCTGTCACGCAGGATCGCGCGCTGCGGCACGCTGATGCCTTCCTTGTTGACCGCCTGCTCCAGGCGCACCCGCACAAAGCTGCCCGGCAGCAAGTCGTAGTCGGGGTTCGGGAACTCGCTGCGCAGAATGATCTGCCCGGTACTCGGGTCCACTGTTACATCGGTAAACAGCAACTTGCCCGGCAGCGGGTAAAGGCTGCCGTTTTCACGAATCAATGTGGCCTTGGCCTGCTGCTTGCCGACTTGTTGCAGTTCGCCGGCACGGAATGCTTCGCGCAGGTTGTCCAGGTCGCGGGTGGACTGCGTCAGGTCGACATGGATCGGGTTCAGTTGCTGGATGCGTGCCATCGGCGTGACTTCGCCCTGGCCCACCAGTGCGCCTTCAGTCACCAGCGCCCGGCCAATGCGGCCCGAGATCGGGGCCGTCACGGTGGCGTAGCCCAGGTTCAGTTTGGCCCGCTGAACGGCGGCCAGGTTGGCGGCAACGTCGGCATTGGCCTGCTGTGCAGCCGCTCGCGCATTGTCATGGTCCTGGCGGCTGATGGCGTTGATATCAATCAGCTCGGTGTAGCGCTGATCTTGCAATTTTGCCTGCAGCGCAACGGCCCGGGCCTTGCTCAGCGCGGCCTGCGAGCTGTCCAGGTCGGCCTTGAAGGGCGCCGGGTCAATCAGGAACAGCACATCGCCTTGTTTGACTTCGCTGCCTTCGGTGTACACACGTTTGAGTACCACGCCTGCGACCCGGGCACTGACTTGCGCCACGCGCGGGGCAACCACGCGCCCGCTCAACTCGTTATTGACAGTCAGCGGCGCGGTGGCGATGACTTCGGTACGTACTTTGGCCAAAGGGGCCTTGGTTTCAGCGACCGGGCTTTTGTCACAGGCACTGAGGGCCAGAGCCATGGCCGTGAGAAATAGGGGGGCGAAGAGCTTTTTCAACGATCGTGCCTTCTTAAATATGCGGGATGTTTCTGTTTGGCATGCTAAGCGCAGCACGCAAGGGGCATTGTGAAGCTATGTAGAGGGTGTGTGAAAAAGTGTGAAGGTTACGGGTCTATCCGTGCGAGGTTGTATATCCTTCGGTTTTTTCCCGGTTGTAAGCATTTATTATGCCCACTATTTTGCTGGTCGAAGACGACGTCGCGCTCTCTGAGCTGATTGCCAGCTATCTGGAGCGCAATGGCTATCAAGTCAGCGTGATCGCCCGTGGCGATCAAGTATGTGACAGAGCAAGAAGCAATCCCCCTGATCTGGTCATTCTTGACCTGATGTTGCCGGGCCTCGATGGCCTGCAGGTCTGCCGCTTGCTGCGTACCGAGTCGGCCAGCCTGCCGATCCTGATGTTGACAGCCCGCGACGATAGTCATGATCAGGTCCTGGGGCTAGAGATGGGTGCAGACGATTATGTGACAAAACCTTGCGAGCCCCGTGTATTGCTCGCCCGGGTACGTACTCTTTTGCGCCGCAGCAGCCTGGCCGAGCCCCAGGTGGCCAGTGACCGGATCATGATCGGCAACCTGTGCATCGACTTGTCTGAACGTTCGGTTACCTGGCGCGGTCAGGTAATCGAGCTGTCCAGCGGTGAATACAATCTGCTGGTGGTGCTGGCACGGCATGCCGGCGAAGTGCTGAGCCGCGATCAGATCCTGCAGCGGCTGAGGGGTATCGAGTTCAACGGCACTGACCGTTCGGTGGATGTGGCGATCTCCAAGCTGCGGCGCAAATTTGATGACTGCGCCGGCGAAGCGCGCAAGATCAAGACCGTGTGGGGCAAGGGTTACTTGTTCAGCCGCTCGGAATGGGAATGTTGAGCCCATGTTCAAGGTTCTGATACGGCTGTACCTGGTCACGATCGTTACATTCGCCATGGGTATCTTCCTGGTGCCGGGGGTGGTCGTGAACCTGTTCCATGATCGCTTCGTGAGCTACAACGTGGACATGTCGCGGGGCATGCAGGCCCTGCTGGTCAAACAGTTCCATCAGCTGCCGGCCGAGCAATGGCCCGACCTTGCCCGTGAACTCGACACACAGTTCAAGCCGATGCGGGTCAATCTGCTGCCTATCACCGATCCCAAGTTCAATGCCCGGGAGCAACTGCAACTGCAGCAAGGCCAGGGCGTAGTGCGCATCGGCGACTGGGGCTGGCGAACGCTGGTGGTGTCGCCGCTGGATAGTCAGCAGGCCATTGAATGGGTCATGCCCCCCGATCCGCTGGACATGAATGTGCTGTACTGGAGCATCAACGTGTTGATCGGCGCGGCCTTGCTCGGCGGTTTGCTGCTGTGGCTGCGCCCGCACTGGCGAGATCTGGAGCGGCTCAAGCGCACGGCCGCACGCATTGGTCAGGGACAGTTGAGCGAGCGTACGCAGATATCCCAGCGTTCCAACATCCACGGCCTGGCCACGGTATTCGACACCATGGCCCAGGACGTGGAAAACCTGCTCAATCAACAGCGTGATTTGCTTAACGCCGTGTCCCATGAATTGCGTACTCCCTTGACCCGCCTGGACTTTGGCCTGGCGCTGGTGTTGTGCGACGACCTGCCCAAGGACAGCCGCGAGCGCTTGCAAGTGCTGGTGGGGCACATACGCGAGCTGGATGAGCTGGTGCTGGAGCTGTTGTCATTCAGCCGCCTGCAAAGCCCTTCGCTGGTACCTGAGCGGGTAGAGGTTTCACTGGATGAATTTATCGACAGCATTCTGGGCAGTTTCGATGAAGAGCTGGAGGCTCCCGATATCGTGCTGGACGTTCTGCTGCACGGCACCCAGGAACGCTTTGCCCTTGACCCGCGCCTGACTGCACGGGCGCTGCAGAACCTGCTGCGCAATGCCATGCGTTACTGCGACCGGCGGATTCAAGTGGGGGTGACCGTCACGGCGCAAGGCTGTGAGCTGTGGGTGGATGACGATGGCATCGGGATTCCCGAGCAGGAACGCGAAAGGATTTTTGAACCCTTCTATCGTCTGGATCGCAGCCGGGACCGGGCGACCGGGGGCTTTGGCCTGGGGCTGGCGATCAGTCGGCGTGCCCTGCAAGCCCAGGGCGGTACGCTGAGCGTTGAGCAGTCGCCGCTGGGCGGCGCTCGCTTCAAGCTATGGTTGCCGGCTTGAAGCGAGGAGTTGCGGCTTAGATGGAGCGACGTTGGCGGCTCACATGCTTCAAGCCTTCAATGATCAGCACCACCACCGCGAGCCAGATCGGGCCGTAGGTCAGCCACTGGCCATCTTCCAGGCTGTCACCCAGCAACAGGGCGACGGCGACCAGCAGTACGGGCTCAACGTAGCTGAGCAGACCGAACAGGCTGAACGGCAACAGGCGGCTGGCCAGAATATACGCGAAGCCTGCCGCCGCACTGATGATGCCCATCAGGGGGACGAGGGCATAAAGCGCCTGGCGCTGCTCGCCGAGATCGACATGGGAACCTGCCAGTACAAAACACAGCGCAACCGGCACCATCAGCAACATGTCCAGCCACAGGCCGCCCAGGTTATCGATACCGATCTTTTTACGCAGTACGAAGTACATCGGGTAACCGATGGCAACCACCAGAGTGGTCCAGGAGAAACCGCCAGTGCGGTACAACTCGTTGGCAACACCGATGACGGCCAGGGCCGTGGCGATTTTTTGCAGATGTGACAGGTGTTCGCCATACACGATGCGTCCGGTGAGGATCATCGTCAGCGGCAGCAGGAAGTAACCCAGCGACACATCCAGACCGTGCCCGTTGAGCGGCCCCCACATAAACATCCAGAGCTGCAGGCCGACCAGGAAACTGGTGAGCAGCACGCAAGGAATCAGTAGAGGTTTGGCGCGTAAGCGATTGAAAATTATGGGAACCCATTTCCAGTCGCCGGAGAGGCAGATAAAGAGTGTCATGAAGGGCAGCGATATCAGTATTCGCCAGCCGAAGATTTCCTGGCCATCGAGGGGCCAGAGAAGGGAAGTGAACCAGTACAGGACGCCGAACAAGCAGGAAGCCAAAATCGATAAAACAATGCCTTTAGACACAACAACCTCAATGGATCTACAACGTTACTCGTTTGAGTGGGTATTTAGCTTGAGGCTGTTGGGGGTCGTTGGCAAATGTCTTTTAAACCAGTTACTTGGGACTGATTCTTGTTATGTGTGATCAACTGCAAAAAGTCCAAGCAAATACTGGGCCAAAGTCGTTTTAAACGAGCGTTCGTGTTTTTGAAATAAACGATTAACGGTCGCCAGCAAAACCGTCAACAGGCGTGGGAGCCGTGTATTTCGGCCCCCTCAGGCCGTTACATCGACCTGCGCTGACGCACCAGATGTTTGAAACCTTCAAAAATCAGCACCACCACGGCCAGCCAGATGGGCAGGTAAGTCATCCATTGCCCCGCGCTGATGCTTTCGCCCAGCAGCAATGCCACCAGCACCAGCAACACCGGCTCTACGTAGCTGAGCAGGCCGAACAAGCTGAAGGCCAGCATGCGGCTGGCCAGGATGTAGCTGATCAGCGCCAGGGCACTGATGGCACCCAGCAGGGGGATCAGCGCATACAGGGCCGGGCGCTGGCTTGCCACATCAAACCCTTGCTCACCGCTTTGCACAAACCACCATGCCACCGGCATCAGCAGCAACATGTCTACCCACAGGCCGCCCAGGTTGTCGGTGCCTGCGCGTTTGCGCAGCACGAAATACAGGGGATAGCCGATGGCAACCAGCAGCGTGGTCCAGGAAAAACCGCCCACCCGGTACACCTCGTTGGCGACCCCCAGGGTAGCCAGTGCCGCGGCGATTTTTTGCAGATGCGAGAGCTGTTCGCCATACACCATGCGCCCGGTAAGAAGCATGGTCAGCGGCAACAGGAAGTAACCCAGGGAGACGTCAAGGCTGTGGCCATTGAGCGGTGCCCACAAAAACAGCCAGAGCTGGACCCCCACCAGTGCGCTGGACGCGGCCAGCACGGCAACGAACCGGGGTTGCGCACGAAGCCGCGAGACGATCACCGGTACCAGCCGCCAATCGCCGGAGAAGCACATGAACAGGGTCATGCAGGGCAGGGTCAGGAGCATCCGCCAGCCGAAGATTTCGGCGCCGCTCAAGGGCCAGAGCAGGGATGTGAAGTAATACATGACACCGAACAGGCTCGATGCCAGAACTGATAGAACAATACCTTTGGACACAACAGCCTCGTTGAAACACGCATTTTGATTATTAGAAGTGCGTAGCTTGAGGCCCTGTGAGCTGTAGGGCAAATTCTTGATTAGATGTGGGAGCGGGCTTGCTCGCGATGCAGACAACTCGGTTTCACCGTCAAACCTCAGCGCTACCATCGCGGGCAAGCCCGGCTCCCACAGGCTGTGCTCGATTATGCGTTTTTAATGCCCCGGGTCATGCGCAATGCCAGCAGGCTGCCGCCCACAATCACGGCGGCCAGGAAGTACAGGGCCGCATCAGTGGAGCCGGTGGCGTCTTTTACAAAACCCACCAGGTACGGGCTAAGGAAGCCGGCCATCTGCCCCATCGAGTTGATCAGAGCCAGACCGCCCGCTGCGGCCCCTGCGCGGAGCATCGCGGTAGGCACCGGCCAGAACATCGGCAAACCGGTCAGGGCGCCCATGGTGGCGATGGTCAGGCCCAGGATCGCAATGGCCGGCTGTGTGGCGAAATTCACCGCAATCACCAGGCCCACGGCGCCCATCAGCATCGGGACCACCAAATGCCAGCGGCGCTCCTTGTGCAGATCAGCGGAGCGGCCCACCAGCAGCATGAACACCGCCGCCAGCAGGTACGGGATCGCGCTGATCCAGCCGATCACCAGAGTGTCGCTGAAGCCCAGGCTCTTGATGATCGAGGGCAGCCAGAAGTTGATCGCATATACGCCACTCTGGATGCAGAAGTAGATCAGGCCAAAGGCCCAGATGGCCGGATTCTTGAACACCGCCAACAGCGAGTCGGTCGCAGCGCCGGCCGGTTTGCTGGCGGCATCCAGACGATGGTCCGCTTCCAGCACCGCACGCTCATGCGCGCCCAGCCATTTGGCGTTGGCAAAGCTGTCACTGAGCAGGTAAATCGCCAGGCCGCCCAGCACCACAGTGGGAATCCCTTGCAGCAGGAACATCCATTGCCAGCCGGCTAGACCGCCCTGACCTGCAGCGAAGTGGCTGAGAATCCAGCCCGAGAATGGTCCGCCGATCAGGCCCGAGACAGGGATGGCGCACATGAACAGTGCCATGATCCGGCCCCGGCGAAAGCTCGGAAACCACTGCGAGAGGTACAGCACCACGCCCGGAAAGAAACCCGCTTCAGCGGCGCCGGTCAGCAAGCGCAGGGTGTAGAACCCGGCAGGAGTGGTGACAAACATCAGGCAGGTCGACAAGGTGCCCCAGGCAATCATCATCACCGCGATCCAGCGGCGCGGGCCGAACCGGGTGAGGGCCAGGTTGCTCGGCACGCCGCACAGCACGTAGCCGATGAAGAAGATCCCGGCACCCAGGCCGTAGACGGTTTCGCTGAACTTCAGTGCGTCGAGCATCTGCAACTTGGCAAAGCCGACGTTTACCCGGTCGAGGTAATTGAACAGATAGCAGATGAAAATGAAGGGGATCAAACGCAAGGTGATGCGCTTGTAGATGGCGTTTTTATCGTCATCGCTGATCAGCGACGCGGCGGCGCTCTGTGACATCTTATGTCTCTCTTTATTATGTTTTTTCACGATCCAGGGGTAACGTTGACCGCTGCTTGAGTCTCGGTCACCGCAACGCTGCTGTCTTTGTGCTGTTGCACAGCATTTTGGCGTGTCACCTGTGCCCGTGAACAAACGTTTACAAGGATTGTCACCCTATGTTCGAACTGGATCATGATTTGGCGCAGGACATCGTGGATCGCGCGATGGCCATTTTGCCGTACAACGTTAACGTTATGGACAGCCAGGGCCTGATCCTGGGCAGTGGCGAACCCGAGCGTATCAATACCCGGCACGAAGGGGCGCAACTGGTGCTGGCCAATGGACGGGTGGTCGAAATCGACGCCCAAACCGCCAAGTGCCTCAAGGGCGTGCAGCCGGGCATCAACCTGCCACTGCTGCTGGATCAGCGGCTCATCGGCGTGCTGGGCCTTACAGGCGAGCCGGAACTGCTGCGCACTTACGCCGAACTGGTGCGCATGACCGCCGAAATGCTGGTTGGCCAGCGCCATCAGCAGGCCGAGCAACAGTGGCGGCGTCAGCGCTGCGATGATCTGGTGGCCTTGTTGCTGAGCGAGGGCGGCGACTCCCCGCGGCTGATCGACGAGGCCCAGCAACTGGGGCTCAAGCCACAGCTGTCGCGGATTCCGTATCTGTTCGAGCTGGGCAAGGGCCAAAGTGCCGAGGCCCTGAGTGCGTGGCTGCAATCGCGCTATCCGGACAGCTGGTGCGTGAGCCCCGCAACGGGTTCGCTGTTGTGGTGCCGGCCGGCAACGGCTGCGCTCGATGATCTGCGCCTGCTGGAGAAACTCGACAGCCAGGGCTGGCAGGTGCTGCGCATTGCGGCAGGCGGCCAGGCCGATGCACTCAAAGGCTTGCGCCGCTGTTATCGCCGGGTCGGGGATTTATTGGCCTATGGCCGTGATGTGTTGCCGCAAACACGGCTGCTGACCCTCAACCGGTACCGGTTGCCGGTGATGCTGTGGCGCCATCGCAATGACGATGCCCTTGAAGAGTTGCTCGGCCCGTTGCACAAGGTGGTCGCCAAGGACAGCAACGGCCAGCTGATTGCCACGCTGCGCAGCTGGTGTGAACACGACGGCCAGAGCCAGGCCTGTGCAGATGCCCTGGGCATTCACCGCAACAGCCTGCGCTATCGCATGGAACGTATTGCCGAATTGAGCGGGGTCGACCCCTTGAGCCTCAACGGGATGCTGGCCTTGTACCTGGGCGTACAGTTGCTGGCGCAGAGCTGATTGTCAGAATGAACAACAAACCCTGTGATTGCTTGTGCGCCCGACTGGCGTGTTTATGCCCGGTTACTGGCAGCATGGATGCATAAGAACTGGAGATGCGCCCCATGAAAATCGTGATTGCCCCCGACTCGTTCAAAGACAGCCTGAGTGCCGAAAAAGTCGCCGATGCCATTGCCGCCGGCCTGGCCGATGTTTTCCCCCAGGCGCAGCTGGTCAAATGCCCGATGGCTGACGGCGGCGAGGGCACGGTTGAGGCCATTGTGGCCGCGGGCAATGGCCAGTTACGCCGCAATCAGGTGCAGGGCCCGTTGGGGGCGCCCGTCGAGGCCCATTGGGGCTGGCTGCCGGACAGCCACACGGCAATCATTGAAATGGCTGAAGCCAGCGGTTTGCAGCTGGTTGCGCCGGGGCAGCGCGATGCGTGCATCAGCAGCACGTTCGGCACCGGCGAGTTGATCAGGGCCGCGCTGGATGCGGGCGCCCAGCGCGTCATCCTGGCCATCGGCGGCAGTGCCACCAATGATGCCGGGGCCGGTGCGCTGCAAGCGTTGGGCCTGGGGCTGTTCGACGAGCAGGGCAACAGCCTGGCGCGCGGCGGTCTGGCATTGGCCAGGGTGGCCCGTATCGATCTGGGCGGCCTGGACCCGCGACTGGCCCGGGTACGCTTTGAGATTGCCGCAGATGTTAATAACCCGCTGTGCGGGGAGCAGGGTGCCTCGGCGATTTTTGGCCCGCAAAAAGGCGCCTCACCCGAGCAGGTCCGGCTACTGGATCAGGCGCTGGGGCACTTTGCCGATCATTGCGCCCGGGTCCTGCCCAAGGATGTGCGCCAGGAGCCTGGCTCGGGGGCCGCAGGCGGGCTGGGTTTTGCCGCCAAGGCGTTTTTCGGCGCGCAGTTCCGCGCCGGGGTTGAAGTGGTGGCAGAGCTGGTGGGGCTGGCCGAGGCGGTCAAGGGGGCCGATCTGGTGATCACCGGTGAAGGCCGTTTCGATGCGCAGACCTTGCGCGGCAAGACCCCCTTTGGCGTTGCGCGCATCGCCCGGGCCCAAGGCGTGCCGGTGGTGGTGTTGGCCGGCACCCTGGGCGAGGGTTATCAGGCCCTTTACGAGCACGGGATCAACGCGGCATTCGCCTTGACCAGCGGCCCGATGAGCCTGCAGGACGCCTGCGCCCGGGCGCCGCAACTACTGACAGATCGGGCGCGGGACATTGCGCGTTTGCTGAGCTTGTCGGCACGGTAAGCGAGGGTCGAGGCACGAGGCTGCGATGGGGGACGCTGCCAGGTGCCTCGTCAGCGACTACAGGTCACAGATTCGTGTAAGCTTTGCGGTTCTTCGCATTCGACCCTTAGCGAGCCCTATGCCGTCGCTCTTCAAACGCTCCTTGCTGCCCAAACTGCGCAGCTTTCCGTTGTCCGCCGATGCGTTCAGCATCTTGCCCAGTGCGGCTGAATTTCGTCGCTGCCTGCTGGAGCAGATCGCGGGCGCACGCCATCGCATCACGCTGGTGGCCTTGTACCTGCAGCAGGATGAGGCCGGCCAGGAGATCCTGGATGCCCTGCACGCCGCCAAGGCAGCGCGCCCCGAACTTGAAATCCTGGTGGTGGTCGACTGGCTGCGGGCCCAGCGTGGCCTGATCGGTGCGGGCAAGCAGCCCGGCAATGCGGCCTGGTATCAGGCGCAAACCGCAGCACACCCGACCCATGTACCGATTTATGGCGTGCCGGTGCAAACCCGCGAGCTGTTCGGGGTCTTGCACCTCAAAGGCTTTGTTGTCGACGACTGCGTGATCTACAGCGGCGCGAGCCTCAACAACGTCTACCTGCACAAGCTCGACAAGTACCGTTTCGACCGTTACCACCTGCTGCACAACAAGCAGTTGGCCGACACCATGCAGCGCTTTGTCCAGCAAGACCTGATCGAGACCAGGGCCGTGCATCGCCTGGACCTGCCAACGCTGCCGACCACCCGCAGCCTGCGCAGTGCCATTGGTGACTTGCGCAGCCATCTGAAAAAAGCCAGCTACGACACCAGCACCGGTACCGTCGGCCACTTTGGCCTGTCGGTCAGCCCGCTGCTGGGGGTTGGCAAAAACAACCCGCTGAGCCGGGTGATTTGCGAACTGATCGCCACCAGCCAGCAACAGCTGACGATCTGCACGCCGTACTTCAACCTGCCGCTGCCCGTGACCCGCGAAATCAATCGGGCCCTGGAGCGCGGTGTGAGGATTGATATCGTGGTCGGCGACAAGACGGCCAACGACTTCTACATCCCGCCGAGCGAGCCCTTCAAGGTCATCGCGGCGTTGCCGTATCTGTACGAGTTGAGCCTGCGCCGGTTCGCCAAGAGCCATCAGCGCATGATCGATAACGGCTTGCTGAACCTGCATCTGTGGCGTGAAGGCGACAACACCTATCACCTCAAAGGCATGTGGGTGGATGACCGCTATACCTTGCTGACCGGGAATAACCTCAACCCGCGCGCGTTCCGGCTGGATCTGGAAAACGGGCTGCTGATCGATGATCCGCGGCGTGAATTGCTCGAACCCCGGCGCAAAGAGCTGGACGCCATCTTTGCCCACACCCAGCGGATCAGCAACTTCAAGGATCTGGAAACCCTGGCGCAATACCCGCCAGCGGTGGCCAAGTTCCTGCGCCGGGTGAGCCGGGTGCGGATCGAGCGGTTGTTGTACCGGATTCTCTAAGCCTCAAGCCACAAGCCACATATCCGGCTTGTGGCGCCAGCGCCTCAAAAATCGACAGTGGCCGAGACTTTCAACGAACGGGGTTCGCCCTGGCTCAGGTAGCCGCCATTGGCCGAGGCCCAGTAACTGGTATTGGCAACGTTTTCCAGGTTGGCCCGCAGGGTGACGGCCCGTTGCTCTACATCGAAGCTGTAGCGTGCGCCCAGGTCGAAACGGTTCCAGGCTGGAATGCTCAAGTTATTGGCTTCGTCCGCATACTGGCCACCGGTGCGCAACATGCGCGCATTCACGGCTACGCCCTCTACCCCCGGCACATCCCAGTCAGCGCCCAGGTTGTACTGGAACTTGGGCACGCCAATCGCCCGGTTGCCATCGTTGGCGCCGTTTTTGGTGCCGCTCAGTTCCGTGTCCATCAGCGTGGCACCGGCCAGCAAACGAAGGCCATCCAGCGGCTCGCCGAAGATATTGAGTTCAACCCCGCGATTACGCTGAGTCCCCTGGCGCACATAGGTGTTTTGCCCATCCACATAGCCGTCGCTTGGCTGTTCGATGCGGTACACGCCGAAGCTGGCGCCAAAGGTGCCGTGGTCGTACTTGATCCCGGCTTCGACCTGTTTGGAACGCGCCGGGGCGAAAACCTGGCCGACGTTAGAGACGGGTGCGCCGCCTGCTGTTGCCGGTGCGATCGGGCCTTGGGCCAGGCCTTCAATGCGGTTGGCGTAGAGCGACACGCCTTCCCAGGGTTTGAGCACCAGCCCGTAAACCGGCGTGGTGATTGACTCGTCGTAAGTCGCGGTGCGGTTGCCGCCGTAATTCCAGCCATCGACTTTCAGGTTTTGCTTGCGCAGGCCGTAGGTCAGCAGGATGCGGTCATCGACAAAACCCAGGGTGTCGGAAATCGCCACGCTGCGGTTGATGGTCTTGCCAACAATGCCGGGATCGTTGATATCGCCGCCGACGTACGGATAATCCGAGGGCTTGGGCACATCTATGGGGTTGTACAAGTTGTTGTTGAAGCTGGTGCTCAGTGCGTAGGCCGAGCGTTGCTCTGCCCAGATACCTGTCAGGCCGAAATTGATTTGATGGCTGACCGGGCCCGTCTGCAATTTGCCGCGAAGGCCCGCCATGGCGCTGCGGTTGTCTTCATCATGGGCGACAAACATGTTCGACGCAGTCGTCGCGCCGGCGGTACTGCGCAGGGTAGGGGTGGAGTAATTGCCCGTTTCGCGGGTGTGCTTGGCTCCGGCGGCGGCATACACCGTCCACTGATCGTTCAGATCATATTCACCGCGGGCCATGCCGTAGGTGTCTTCCAGCTCGGTGAAGGTCCATTTCTGGCTGTAATTGGTGTCTGCATCCGGCGCATGGGGGATGGCGGTCAGTGTAAGGGGCACGTACACGGTGTTGCGATTGCCGTTGATACGCTGTTTTTGATAGCCAAAATCGGTCGATAGCCGCAGACGGTCACCCCGGTAATCCAGGCCCAGGGCAAACAGCTTGGTGCGCTGGTTTTCGGCGTCGACGGCGGTGTCACCCTCGCGCTGTGCCGCGTTCACGCGGATGCCGAACTGGTTGTCGGTGCCGAAACGCTGGCCAATGTCCAGGTGCTCACCCACGCGACCGCTGCTGGAGATATCCGTGGTAAAGCGCCGGGTAGGGGTGTCCTGCGCACGCTTGGGTTGCAGGTTGATGCCACCGCCCACGCCGGAACCGGTAGGCGTCACGCCGTTGATGAAGGCGTTGGGGCCCTTGAACACTTCGACCCGCTCAAGACTGTCAGTGCTGATCACTTGGCGGGGCAGCACGCCGTACAAGCCGTTGTACGAAATATCGTCGCTATTGAGGGGCAAGCCACGAATCACAAACACCTGTGCCGCGTTACCGTAACCAAAGGACTGGCGCACCGAGGAGTCGTTGAGCAGCACATCGCCAATGCTTTCGGCTTGCTGGTCTTCGATCAGCTGCGAGGTGTAGCTCGACATGGTGAAGGGCACATCCATGATGTCCTGGTTGCCCAATACACCCAACTCGCCGCCGCGTGCCACCTGGCCACCGCTGTACACGGGGGGGAGTGCACTTTGCGGCAGTTCATCGGCAGAAATGGCGGTGCTGTCCAGAGTCAGGGTATTGCCGGTTGCCTGCCCGGCATGGGCCGCACTGCACAGTGATGCACCTAAAATGCCGAGCAGGGCGCCCGCAATTGAAGTCAAACGAAAGGGAGGCAGCATAGGGTTTCCGCAATAAGTAGGGAGAGATCAGCTTCCGTGCGGATGAAAAGGCAAATGATATAGATTCTCTTTAGATACAAAAAGAAATATCTGACCTTCAAATGAACTCTCTCTTACGTAATGCAGCCCTATTGCCCTCCCGGGATGTACACCACGCTCCCGCCTTCACGCTGATGCAGCAGCCGGTCACCGTTATCGGGCTGGCTGGTGATGGTCTGGTGATCCACGCTCAGGTAGCCAAGGGGCAGGGGGTCGCCGCTGCGGTACTGGGCGAAAATCAGTGTGCGCTGCGGGTTGAAATGCTGGCCGCTGGTTTTGTCCAGCCAGGCCATCAATCCGGCACTGTCGCCTTCGCGGGGGAAGTCCTGGCCCTGGTCGACATAGAAAAACGGTTCGCCCTGGTTCTGCACATACATCGGCAATTTGTTATCGACATCGATCATTACCATGCGCCACTGCTCCCAGGGAGCTTGCTCGCTGGCCCGCGCCTTGACGTCCTGACCGAACTGGACAACCCCGCCACCCCCGTTGGACCAGGGGTAGACCACACCCAGTACCAACAGCAGCAAGGTGGCGCTGACACCAAAGCCGATCTTCCAGCCCCGGATGCTGCTTTTGCCTTGGGCGATGCGCCGCGTGACCCACCAGGCGGCCAGTAGCTGGGCAAAGGGCACCAGCGGCAACACGTAATAGCTGCGCCGGCTGCCGCTGGCGGTGAAGAATACAAACAGCAACCCCAGCCCCCACACCAGCCAACGCGTATTGGGCTCGATATGCCGCCACTGGCGCACGGCGACCCAGAGCCCGATCATCCAGAACGGTGCCCACGGCAGGGTGTACGCCGGCAAGTAGATCAGATAGGTGTAAATCGGCCCCATATGGTCGAATGGGTTGAAGAAGCGCACCACGTTTTCACGCAGCACCAGGCCCAATCCGCTCTCGCCATAGTCGATCGCGCCATACAGATGCGACAACACAAAGGGCAGCATGTACACCGCCCCGGCAATGAATAGCGCCACCACCAGGCGCAGGTTGAGGTGACGTTTCCAGCGTTGCTCGCTCAACAGATGAGGCAGCAGCACCAGCCCGGGCAGGATGAAACCGATCAGGCCCTTGAGCAGTGAAGTCACTGCCAGCAACAGAAAAAACACGCAGTACCGGCTCAGGCGCGTGTCTTCTGGCCCGCGCCAGTACCACCACACCGCCGCCAGCAGGCCGAACACGGTCAGAATGTCGGCCGTGGCCACCCGGGCCCAAAACACAAAGTAAAAGGTTGTGGCCAGCATCCAGCCGGCAATCAGCCCGGTGCCTTTGCGAAACAGCTGTTCGCCGATCGCGTACACCAGCCAGACACTCAGCCAGGCGGCAAACACCGACGACAGGCGCAGCGACCAATGGCCCAGACCGCCCATCAGCCCGGCGGTGGCGGTAATCAGCCAATAGGAGGGCAAAGGTTTGTCGTAGTACGGCGAGCCCTTGAGGTAAGGGTCCAGATAGTCACCGCTTTGCAGCATTTGCAGGGCGATATTGGCCCAGCGGGTTTCCGGGCCCCAGAGCTCCCGCGACCCCAGGCCCAGCAACAACAGCACGGCAGACACGGCCAGCAACACCAGCAAAGCCTTTTGCCCGGAGTTCCAGGGTTTGATTTCGATCATTTAAGGCTGAACCTTGGGGAAGATGAATATCGCCAGATTGCCACGCTCGTAGCGTTTGCCGCCCAAGGGCAGCAGCTCGACTTCCTGGGTTTCCAGTGCTGAATGAACCCGCATGACCACGCCCACAGAGCCGCGCAGCCGGGCTTCTTTCATCCAGCGGCCGATGTTATCCATATCCACCTGACGCGCAGCTGAATCGGCATAGCTCAAACCGTACTTCAGTTCGCCCACGGTGTTGTAGAGGCTGACGTCAGGTCGGCCCAGACGCCAGGAAAGGGCCGAAGCGGCACCCAGGTCATTGCTCAGCAAGGTGCTGGTCTGGGCCAGCTCCTGCACATGCTCGGCAATAAACTGATCAGGCATTTTGCTGTTCACGATCTCGCCCGGCATTGCTGCGGGCAACAAGGCTACCAGCAACCCCATGCCCAGGGCCGGAGCGGCCCACAGTTGCAAGGGGCGCAGGGCTTGCAAGGCATTGCTCAGCAACCAGCCCAGCAACACGATGTACCCCAGCGACAGGCTGAAGACTTCGGTGTTGTCGTAGACCGGACGGGTGAGTTGCACGTAGAGCAACCCCACCAGCCCGGCCATGGCCAGCAGCGTATTGAGTACGCCATTGATGCGGATTGTGCGGCTGCGTGCCCGGACAATCCATGTCGCCAGTGCATGGCCCATCAACAGCGCCAAAGGCAACAGGCACGGCATGATGTAGGTGGGCAGCTTGCCCTTGCTCAAGCTGAAAATGGCCAGGGGCAGCAGCATCCACAGCAACAGAAAGCCGATCGCAGGCTGGCGTTTTTGCTTCCAGGCATCGATCACGGCTGAGGGCAACATTGCCGCCCACGGCAGGCTGGCTGCCAGCAGGATAGGCAGGTAAAACCACCAGGGCTGGGTATGTTGAGCATCGGTGGCGCTAAAACGACGGATGTGCTCATTCCAGAAGAAGAACTGCCAGAAATCGGGCTCCTGGTGCTGGATCGCCAGTGCCCACGGCAAGCACACTGCCACAGCCACCAGAATTGCCAGCGGGCCGTAGCTCAGAACGTCCTTCATCCGGCGCTGCCACAGGGCATAGGGCACGGCGATGACCACTGGCAACAGCCAGGCCAGAAAGCCCTTGGTCATGAAACCCATGCCGCAGGCGAGGCCCAGAACGCCCCAGGCACACAGGCGTCCACGGCGGGTCTGGCTGTCAAAGGCGAACCAGAGCGCTACCAGGCTCAGGTTGACCCAAAAGGTGAATTGCGGGTCCAGGTTGGCGTAGCCGGCTTGCCCTGCGACCAGCCCAAAACTCATGTAGAGCAGGGTGCTGGCGAAGCGCTTGAGCGGGTCATTCCACAGCCGCCCGGCGATCAACCACACCAGGCACACACTCAGGCCGGTGCTGAGCGCCGAGGCGATGCGCACCCCGAGCAGGTTGTCCCCGAACACCGCTTGCCCGATGGCGATCATCCAGTAACCGGCAATCGGCTTCTCGAAGTAGCGCAGACCCATGAAATGCGGCGCGACCCAATTGCCGCTCTGGAGCATCTCCTGGCTGATCTGGGCATAGCGGGTTTCGTCAGGGATCCACAACCCGTGGCTCATCAAAGGCACCAGGTAGAACAGCACAAAGGCCAGGATCAGGCCGGGTATGGCCCAGCGCTCCAGGCCAAGGGCCTGTGACTTGTAAGGTACAGCCGCAACCATGTTTTCCATTGGCGAGCCCGTGTTGGACGTGAGTTATAGCCGGCACGTTAATCGGGGGCAGGTTGGGGCGAAGTGAAGCTGATGTGAAAAAAACGGAATGCAGCGCAGAGGGGCCCGAATCAAGCCCCGGAACCTGCCTGAGTCGATTTGTCGCAGTCTTGCCGGATCGCCGCGGTTTTGCTGGCCTGGACGATTAAAGCGCACCATTGGAGGGCATACCCGCCGTGCGACCAGCCGGGGAGAGTGGTAAATTCTGCGCCCATGAAACACGTCTATCCCACAGCAATCGTACGCACTTGACCTGAAAACCAACGGTCGTGAAGCGTACAACCCTGCCTGATGTTGCGCAGGGCACAGGTTTTTATCGTCAGATCAAGACCGCTTAAAGGAAACCTACATGAATCAATTACTGACTCGCCGCCATGTTGTCGCGGGCCTTGGCTTGCTCAGTCTCGGCTTGCTGGCTGGTTGCGATCCAGGCAGTGGTTTGTCGTACAAGTACGGTAAAGACTTGAGCAATGAAATCCTGGGCCGAAAGTTCAAGCTCAGGGACGCCCAGGGCAATGAGATGATGCTGGGCAGTTTTCGCGGGATGATGCCGATGATTTTCTTCGGTTTCACCCAATGCCCGGCGGTGTGCCCAACGGCTTTGGCGCGCGCCGCGCAGGTCAAGAAAATGATGGGCCCGGACGGCGACCGGTTGCAGGTTGTGTTTATTACCCTGGACCCGGAGCGCGACACTCCGGCCATGCTTGATGCCTATGTAAAAGCATTCGATCCGAGCTTTATTGCGTTGTCCGGCACGCTGGAAGAAACCGCCGCCACGGCCAAAGAGTTCAAGGTGTTTTACGAAAAAGAGCCAAGCGGCTCGTCGTACACCATCGCCCACACCGCCACCAGCTTTGTGTTTGATACCCGCGGCATTTTGCGCCTCGGCCTGTCGCCTTCGCTGTCGGCCAAACAGTGCACCGAAGACCTGCTGACCGTGATGTCGGTCTGCTGATCCACGTTCCCTTTGAAAGAGCCAACGCCATGAAACCTGTTAACTATCTGTTGTTGTCGCTGCTGGGCCTGAGCTTGCAGGTTTCTGCACAAACCGTGGTGGACGATGCCTGGGTACGCGCCACTGTCGTCGGGCAGCCTGCCAGTGGTGCGTTCATGCACATTACCGCTGACCGCGACAGCAAGCTGGTTGAGGTCAAATCCCCGGTTGCCAAAACCGTGCAGATTCATGAATCGACGATGAAAAACGACGTCATGAGCATGAAACCGGTGACTTCGGTGGCCTTGCCGGCCGGTAAAACCATTGCCATCGAGCCTGAGGGCTACCACGTGATGCTGATTGACCTGGTGGGGCAGATCAAAGAGGGTGATGACGTACCGCTGACCCTGATCGTCGAGGACGCCAAAGGTGTCAGGGAATCGATCGACGTCACCGCCAAAGCCCGCGCGTTGAACAGCATGCCGATGCATGATCATGGCGCGATGAAGCACTGATAGCCGACTGAGACTGCTTGCTTGGCAAACGACTCCCGCCGGGTCGTTTGCCACAATTTGACGCTTTAAAACCGTCCGGTTAGCGGGTACTCAATGGCCAGACGGATCTGGTCGGTATCCAGCTCGGCTTGTGCAGTGTTGCCACGGTGCATGTTGTGTCGCAATGACACGATGGTGCCCTTGGCAGTTCCACCCTGAACAACATATCGCGCTTCCAGATCCCGCTCCCAGTGCTTGCCGCCTTTGCCATAACCCAGATAGGCATAGCCGCCGCGGGGGTCGACATGGCTGCCGTCGATCTGGCTGCCGCGCACATAAGCGGCGCTGAGCACCAGGCCGAGCATGCCCCAGGGCGTCATCGCCAGATCGTAGCGCGCTTGCCATGACTGCTCGTTGGGCGCATTGAAGTCGGAGAGTTGCACCGCGTTGGTGATAAAGATCGCACCTCGGGTCACGTAGTCGAACGGCGTGTCGCCATGCACCTTCTGATAACCCAGGCTGAAACTGTGCGGGCCCTGGGCATAGGTGCTCAGCAGGCTCCAGGTGGTGTTGTCGATGTTGCCCGACAGCGCCTTGCCTTCATCAGTGGTGCGGTACAGGTTGAAGTTCAGCGACAGCGAGCGGTTTTCATCAATCGCCTGGCTGAAAGTGGCGCCCAGATACTGCTGGTTCCAGGTGTCCTGGTAGCGGGAGCTGTAGAGGCTGGCACTGAGGTTTTTGCTAGGGGTGTAAACCATGCCGGCCAGGTCAAACGCATCCCCTTTGACGGCATTCGAGTAGTTCACCACAAAGCCCTGGTTGTGGCTGCTGGCGTTGCGGTCGGTGCTCTCGGTGAAATGCCCGGCCACCATTTTCAGTGCGTTGAATTCGTTGCTGGTGAGAAATACCCCGGTGGCGGTCTCGGGCAACAGGCGACTGTCGGATGAGCTGAAGACCGGCGTTTTGACCCGCTGTTCGCCATAGGCCAGCACCGTGTCGGACAGGCGCAGCTTCAACGCCGCGCCCCCGCGGCTGAAATCGTCCTTGGGGTAGCCATCGTTATCCAGCCCAAGCAGGCGTGCCTTACCGGCACGGCCGCCGCCGCTGTCCAGCTTGACCCCGAGGTAGGCGTGGGCATCGATACCCACACCGATCAGGCCCTGGGTAAAACCTGACTGCAAGGTGCCCATCAGCCCGTAGGCCCATTCTTCGGCATAACCATTACGCTCATTGCGAGGTTTGTAGGCATTGCGCGCACCACTGTTGCTGGCGCCGTGGCGGTACTCGCGGTTGTCGTAGACCGTGCGATTGAGCACGCTCCAGGTACTGTCTTCGATAAAGCCATTGGCCCGGGACTGGGCAGAGTCTGCCAGGGCCAATGGGCTCGCGAGGGCGACCAGGAAGGCGGAGCGGGTCTTGACGGCGATCAAGGGCGGGCCTGCTGCGCCAGAGCAGCGTTCATGCGGTCGAGGGCACGTTTGGGCAAGGTTGCAGGCAACACTGGAGGCTCGGCGGCGGGCTCGCCCACCTGGATCAGCATCACCATGCCCATGGCCAGGTGCGGTGTGCACTGGATGCCGTACAGTCCAGGCACGCTGAAGGTCTGCTCGGTCGGCTGGTCCATCTTGCCCTTGAACGGCTCGGCGCCATCGGGCAGCAGCCCGGGCAATGTGGCCGCGTTGTGACCGCTTTGGGTGGGCACAAACCTGACCGTGTCACCGGGTGCTACCTGCAGGTAGTCCGGGTCAAAGACCATGCCGGCGGTGGCACTGCGGGTGAGCATTTTCACTTCGTGGGTCTGGGCCTGCACGGCGGAGCACAGCAGGGTGGCGCCAAGTAAAAGGGTCAGGGATGAAATTCGCATGTTCAGCTATCCATTTGATCAATCAGGAATAACGGAATCGCAGGACTTGCGTACCGTCAAATGAGTCAGTGAGGTAATGCGCCTGTACCTCTTTTTAAATGGCCAACTGATGCTGGATGCCCAGGTGGTTGCGGGGCCGTTTCGTGGAAGGCGAAACGGCGAGCAATGATATTTGATCTTGTTGCCGGGGTTGTTGCAGATTCAGAAATACTTGAGCCAGGTGATATCCCGACGACGCGCTTTCAGCCCGGCAAACCAGCGTACTGGCAAGTACAGTGCGGCGGCCAGCAGTACGGCTGTCAACCAGACAGCGCCGATGCCGTCAAAACCGAAGTAGCTGCCCTGGTTCAGGCCGAACAGGCCAACGCATGCCAGATACAGCACTTTGAGCACGTACAGGTGCAGCAGGTAGAAGAACATCGGTGCCGCGCCGAACACCGCAAGGGTACGGATCCATGGCGCTTGCCGGGCACGTTCAAAACCCCGCAACAGCAAAAGCCCGAGGCCCAGGGTCAAGGTGATGAACAGCAGCGAAGGCGGGTACTTGGTGATGTTGAAAAAACTCATCAGGGTTTGCGTGGCATTGCTGTAATTCGTCCACGGTGCCTCGCCGTAACCATTGAGCAAACGCAGCGCGACAAACCCGAGCAACGCACCGGCACCGGCCAGCAACAGGTAACGCTGGCGTGTGGCGGCACAGGCCGAGCGGGCGAACCAGGGGCCCATGCAGTAGCCCAGCGCGATCACGCCGATCCACGGCAATACCGGGTACGAGGTGCGCAGACGCAAGCTGTCAGAGAACTCGATCCAGCCCCGGTCATGCAGGATGGCCCAGGGCACATGCATCGCCGAACCGACCGGAAAGTGCAGGGTGTCGAGCAAGTTATGCCCGGCGATGATGGCGATGCCGAGCAACAGCAGCAGGGGGCGTGGCAGCCACACCAGCGCGGCAAGGGCGATCATGCTGACCCCGATGGCCCAGATCACCTGCATGTAAATCACGGTGGGCGGGAACTGGAAAGTCCAGGCGAAGTTCACCAGGGTAAATTCCAGCACCACCAGAAAAAGGCCGCGCTTGAACAGAAACGCCGAGACATCCCGCGTGCCCTGATATTTTTCGCCGTACAAATACGCTGAAAGGCCGGTGAGCAACACAAACACCGGGGCACACAGGTGAGCGAGAGTGCGGCTGAAAAACAGCGCCGGGTCGGTGATTTCGATGTTCATCGGATCGGCCACCTGACGGTGCAAAAAGAACGTCTCGCGCACGTGGTCCAGCAGCATGAAAAGAATCACCAGGCCCCGTAGGGCATCGATGGACAGCAGGCGTCGGGATGATGGCGGGGCTTGGGTCGAGGTCGTCATTCAGGGATCACAGGCAGGGAAGGGTTACAAGATATGGTTACTGTATAACGTTTCTATCATGCCTGCCATCCCTTTGAGAAAGATTCTCGATACTGGCGGGCGATGCTCGTTTTGAAGTTACCGTAACAGCACGTTCATAAACGGGCTTCAGGATGTAAGTTTTCCTGGGGAGCGCCCAACGTCAGGAATAAAGCGCCAAGGCATACCTGGAAGGCATGCCTTGGCGCTCTTGAGTATCGACGGCGCAGAACTGAACAAGATTCTCGAGCAGGCAATCACGCAAGGCCAGGACGCAGAAGACCAACAAGACAGGGAGTCCCCATGACATTTTTCGAACCGACGGCACCTCAAACCCGCCAGCGCGACCATGTGCACAGCGAATTGCCAGCGCCCGTCCAGAGCCTGGCAGACACGGTGCCACCCGAGGTGGTCCGCTACTTTCTGGCCAGCGCCCGTTGCGGCTGTTTCTCCCAGGCGGCCCGCAGCCTGAACGTCAAGACCACGCTGTTGCGTAAACGGCTGCTGGAACTGGAAGAACAGGTGCACTGCACGTTGTTCATCGGCCAGGGCCGGACACTGGTGCTCAGCCCGGCGGGGGAGCAGTTGCAGGCGCTGCTGATCGCCCGGGACCGGCGCTTGCCGCAGATCGAACAACCACTTATCCGTCTGGCCGTTGCCGAACCGATCCTGCATGACATTCTCGGCCGCGACCTGATTGCCCTGTTGCGCCGCAACGCCAGCGTGCGGCTGGAGATCATCTCCCTCGACGGCAAGCAAGCCCTGCAAACCGTTGAGGCCGACCTGGTGCTGTGGCTGTCGGGCATGGAATCCCCCGACCCGGGCCCCAGCTTTCATATCCAGCCAGCAAAACCCCTGGCCTGCCTGAATTACCTGCCCCATATCGCCAAACGCTACTCACGGCAGATCACCCGTCCCGAGACTCTCGAAGACCTGATCGACTACATGCTGGTGCAATGGCAACCCGACCGGCACATTGAAGCCCTGCGGCCCTGGAACACTCTGGTGGAACAGCGCCTGAGCTCAGTGGTGCAAGTGAATGACTACTCGCTGATGCTGGAAATGATCCGCTGTGGCGGCTGCATCGGGTTGCTGCCGCGCTACATGAGCAGCTTTGACCGCGACCTGATCGCCTTGCCCGGCCTGCTGCCCGACACCCTGCAGCGCCGGGCATGGATGGCGGTCAATGCCGAGGGGCGCCACCCCGAGGCTGTGCAGATGCTGGTGGACTTGATCGTGAGTACGTTTGAAAGTCGAAAGGACTGGTTTGTCAGTCAGGGTGACTGTCAGTCCATGGCCCCGACCACCGCCTTGAGCCGCTCCAGCCCAGTGCGGTAAAACCCCTCGAAGTTTTGTCTGGGGCTGGTTGTCCGGGTCGACCGGTGGTGGGGAGTCTTGCTATGTCGAGCTGCTCGAGTAACCAACCCGTTACCCCTGAGCTGTCCGGGCCGACGGTTCAGGGGCAGGGCTTGATCAGACCGCTTGTGTGGCAGCCAGATGCGTGCGGTTACTGAGCAGGATTTTGCCGGTGGCCTCGGCAATCTGTTCGCCGCGCTGGTTGGTGCATTGACCGCGCAATACGGCAATGCCGCCGTTGCTGCGGGGTTTTTCCAGGGTCTGGGTGATCGTCCACTGGACGCTCAGGGTGTCGCCCGCGAACACCGGGGCGACGAACCGGCAATTGTGCTCAAGGTACGCCACGGCAGTACCGTAGAAGTACATGCCGATGGAGGCGGACATAAAGGCGCTGGTCATCGGGCCGTGCAGGATAGGCCTGCCGAAACGGCTTTTGGCGCAGAACTCGGCATCGCTGTGCAGCGGGTTGAAGTCGCCAAACATGCCGCAGGCACGGCTGATGTGCGAGGCGTCGATGGTCAGCGACTGGCCGAAGGTTTCACCCTCGGTGATTTCGTCGAAGGCTTTTCCTAAAAAATTCATGCATCAAGCTCCATGGCAGTTCGTTGTTCTTCGCGTTCGCGCAGGGCCTTGCGAATGATTTTGCCCGTGGTGGTCATCGGCAGTTCGTCGAGGAATTCGATTTCGCGGGGGTACTCATGGGCCGCCAGCTGGGCGCGGACGTGGGCCTGCAGTTGTTTTATGGTGGCGTCGCTGGCGGCGTAGCCTTCGTTGAGTACGACGAAGGCCTTGACCACCTCGGTGCGGATCGGGTCTTTTTTTCCGATGGCAGCCGCCAGTTTTACCGCCGGGTGCTTGATCAGGCAGTCTTCGATTGGCGTAGGGCCAATGCGATAGCCGGCGCTGGTGATGACGTCATCATTGCGCCCAAGGAAGAAGATGTAGCCGTCTGCATCCATCGAGCCCTTGTCGCCAGTCACCAGCCAGCCATTGATGTACTTTTCCTCGGTGGCCCGGGTGTTTTCCCAATAGCGCAGCATCTGGCTGCCGTTGGGTGTCGCCACCGCAATGTGCCCAGAGTCACCGGTTGGCACCACCACGCCATAGTCATCGATGATCGCAACGTTGTAGCCGTCGACTGCCCGGCCTATGGCGTGGGCCCGGTAGATGCCCTGGCTGGCGCAGGATGAAACCACCAGATTGCACTCTGTCTGGCCGTAGAATTCGTTGATCCGCACCCCCAGTGCCTGATCGCCCCAGGCCAGAAGCTCGTCACCCAGCGACTCGCCGCCACTGGCGACCGAGCGCAGTGAAAGCTGCCAGCGCTGCTGCGGGTTTTCTACCGGGCGCAGCAGTTTGAGAGCCGTTGGCGGGAAAAAGACATTCCTGATATCCAGCTCTTCGATCAGTCCGAACACCTCTTCGGCGACAAACTTGTCGGCGCGGTAAGCCACCACTGGTACGCCGTGGTACCAGGCTGGCAACAGTACGTCGAGCAATCCGCCAATCCACGCCCAGTCGGCCGGGGTCCACATCCGGTCCCCGGGCTGGGGGAAGCCGTCGTGGGAGCTGCGCACGCCGGCCAGGTGTCCGAGCAGCACGCGATGGGCATGCAGCGCACCTTTGGGGTGGCCCGTGGTGCCTGAGGTGTAGATGATCAGGGCCGGGTCTTGCGCCGCCGTGTCGAGGGTCGCGAACTGGTCGCTGTGGCGCTTGAGTTGCTCATGGTAATCCAGCACGTCGGCACGCTGCGCGGGTGCATCGATGACATAGCACAGCTGTAAATCGGGGAGGTTTGCCCGGATGCCTTCGATCTTCTGCAGGCCGCTGGCGTCAGTGATCAGGGCGCGCATGGCACAGTTTGACGCCCGATGCTCGATGGCATCGGTACCGAACAGTTTGAACAGCGGAACCGCGATCGCCCCCAGCTTGTACAGCGCGATGTGTGCGGTACCAGCCTCCAGGCCTTGTGGCAGCATGATCCCGACCCGGTCACCCGCCTGCACACCTTGCTCGCGCAAGCTGTTGGCCAGGCGGTTGGCGTGCTGTTGCAAGGTCAGAAAGCTGTGTTGCTGAACCGAGCCGTCGGCGTTTTTCTGAATGATCGCAATGCGCTCTGGTTCAGCGGCCCAGCGGTCGCAACACACCTGTGCGATGTTGAAACGTTCCGGGGTACCCGAGTGCGGGTGGTCGGCAGCGGTGGGCGAAGTGTTCATGGTCAAATCCTTGTTGTTATGCGCCATGGTCAGAAGCTGCCGAACGTTGAACCCAGCACCATTACCACCAGCAAAGCGGTCATAGGCACAACGGTCGTCATCATGAATATTTGCGGGTAGGACTGGCGGTGCGTCAGGTTGCAGATCGCCAGCAGGGTGATCACCGCGCCGGAGTGGGGCAGGGTGTCCAGCCCTCCGGCAGCAATGGTGGCGACCCGGTGAAACAGGTCAGGGCTGATGCCCGCAGCCTCGATCATGCGCAGATAGTCACTGCCAAGGGTACGGAAGGCGATGCTCAGGCCACCGGACGAGGAGCCGGTAATACCCGCCAGCACGTTCATGCTGAGCACGGCCGATATCAGCGGGTGATCCGGCGAGACATTGAGAATGGTGTCTTTGATCACTGCAAACCCGGCCATGCCGGCGATCACCGCGCCATAGGCCACTTCCGAGGCGGTGTTGAAGATCGGCAGTAGCGCGCCGATGGTGCCTTTGTTGATGGTGACCGTCAGGTTCTCCCAGCGTCGCCAGTTGAGCAGGATCACAAATACGATGGCGCACATCAGTGCCAACAGCACGGACCACAGCCCTATGACGCTTTGCGGATCGATGTTGCCAAAGCGTTCTTCCCGTAAAACGCTCAGGTCCAGCGAAGGCAGGATCCAGTAGCTGAAGGCTGCGTTGAGGCCGATTACCACGATGATGGGGAGCAGGGCTACGAGCAGTCCGGGCCTTTTTACACCGGCATTCGACGGTAATTCGTCGTCATGGGGGCCGTAGCCTTCGCCGTTGGCCATGGCCTTGCGTGCCCGCGACTGCAAGATCCAGGTGCCCATCCACAGCATGACGATCGAGGCAATGATGCCCAGGCCCGGAGCCGCAAAGGTGGTGGTGCCCAGGTAGGCCGTGGGAATGGCGTTCTGTATCGAAGGCGCGCCGGGGAGTGCGGTCATGGTGAAGGTAAAAGCACCCAGCGCGATGGCGGCGGGCATGTAGCGTTTGGGGGTGCCGGACTCGCGGAAGATGGCGGCCCCGATGGGGTAGACGGCGAAGGCCACGACGAACAGAGAGACGCCGCCGTATGTCAGCAGGGCGCACGCCAGCACCACCGTGAGGATCGCGTGCCGGCGGCCCAGGCGATGCATGAACCAGTCAGCAATGGTATGCGCTGCCCCGGAGTCCGCCACCAGTTTGCCAAACAGCGCACCCAGTATGAACAGGGGGAAGAACTTGATCAGGTAGGCGCCCAGCTCTTTCATGAACAGCTGGGTATAGGTGGGCATGATGTCCGTCGCGGCACCGCTGAGCAGTACCGCCAGGGCGGCCATCAGCGGCGCCAGAATCAGTACGGTCACGCCCCGGTAGGCGAGAAACATCAACAACAGAAGGGATATCAGGATCGCCATCGTGCTCATGGGTGGTTCTCTTATAATTATTGTTTTGACGTTCGGTGCGGCGTGCTGTCCATTGCGACATTCTTCCCGGGCAGCGCGGATGCGCTGTATCCGTAAAGCGCGGCGAAATCGACAGGGCTTACGTTTACGTTTACGTCAACCTAGTGCAGCCACTGTTACATGTCAACCGGATTGGATCACATCTGCAGGTTGAATCAGCTCAAACCAGGGGGCTGGGTCGCGAAGCAAGGGTCGTGGGCCAGATGCCCTGAGCATCCGGCACGGTGACGACCCGCTTCAGGTCAGGCGAGGGTTTCAAGGTGATCCGGCCGCTTCTTCGTCGTGCTGGCCGGGGTGCGGCTGCGTGGCTTGCTGGTGGTGCGTGCTGCCGATGAACATGTACATCGCCGGCACCATGAAGAGCGTCAGCAGGGTGCCGATGGACAGCCCGGCGAAGATCACCAGCCCCATGTCATGACGTCCTGCAGCCCCGGCACCGGAGGCCCAGACCAGAGGCACCACGCCCAGCACCATCGCGGCCGTGGTCATCAGGATGGGCCGCAGGCGCACGGTGGCGGCCTCTTCAATGGCCTCACGCTTGCTGTGGCCTGCGCGCTGCAGTTCATTGGCAAACTGAACGATCAGGATCCCGTGCTTGGTGATCAGCCCCAACAACGTTACCAGGCCCACCTGGGTGTACACGTTGATGGACGCGAACCCCATGGTGATGAAGGCCAGCGCGCCAAAGAGCGCCGGGGGCACCGAGAACAGAATCACCACCGGGTCGCGGAAACTCTCGAACTGGAAGGCCAGGGCCAGGTAGACGATGAGAATCGAGAACAGCAGCAGCCCGACGAAGCCGCCTGACTCCTGCATGAACTGGCGCGACTCGCCCGAGAAGTCCGATGTGTAACCCGATGGCGCCACGTTGTTCAGGATGGTGTCCAGTTTGGCCAGCAGCTCGCCCTGGGCCACGCCACTGACGCCTGAAAGGGTCGCCGAGTTGAGTTGCTGGAAGTGGTTGATCGACTCCGGCTGTGTTGACGTCTCGATATGCGCCACCGTGCGCGCCGGGATCATGTCCCCGGCCGGGGTGCGAATGTAGTAATCGAGGATCTGGTCGGGGTTGAGGCGGTCTACCTGCAACACCTGGGGAATGACTTTGTACGAGCGTCCGGCCGTCGAGAAGTAGTTCACGTAGTTGCCGCCCAGTGCGGCGGACAGCGCTGCACCGACGTCTGCCTGGGTCATGCCCAGTGCCGCAATTTTTTCCCGGTCGACCACCAGCCGGGCTTGTGGCTTGTCCAGTTTGAGGTCCATGTCGGCGAACCAGAACAGCTGTTGTTTCTGTGCCTCGTCCATCACCGCCTGGGCCACTTCATTGAGGTTTTCCACCGAGTCGGTGGTGGTGATCACAAACTGCACCGGCAAACCCTGGGCCCCCGGCAGCGACGGTAGCGGGAAGGCCGCAACGGTCGCCCCCGGCACCTGGTTCCATTTTTGCTGGAGATCCTGCACCAGTTCGGCCTGGGAGCGGGTGCGCTGGTTCCAGGGTTTGAGCAGCACACCGCCCAGGCCCTGGTTGAGTGCGGGCAGCCCGGTGAGCTGGAACATCTGGGCGTATTCCGGCTCCTTGTTGGCTATCTGGAAGGCCTGGTCGGCAAAGCGCTCCATCTGTTGGGGCGAGGCGGTCGGCGCCCCTTTGATCTGCATGAACACCAGCCCCTGGTCTTCAGTGGGCGACAGTTCGCTTTTGGCGGTCATGCCGCTGGCAGCGACCAGCAGGAACAGCACAAAGCCGAACGTCACCAGCACCGGCCACATGTTCAAACCGCCCGACAGTACGCGGCGGTAACGGCGCCGCAGCCAGTCAAAGTACTGATCCAGCCGGCGGGCGAAACGGCCCTCTTCCTGCCCGGGCTTGAACAGCCGGGAGGTCATCATCGGCGAAAGCGTCAACGCCACCACGGCGGACACGGTCACGGCACCCGCCAGCGAGAAACAGAACTCTTTGAACAGTGCACCCGTAAGGCCGCTGCGCAGCCCGATGGGCACGTACGCGGCAATCAGCACCACGGTCATCGCGATGATCGGGCCACCCAGTTCCCGCGCCGCAACCAGCGCCGCCTCCAGCACGCCCTTGCCTTCCTCCTTGATATGGCGGTCGACGTTTTCGACCACAATGATTGCGTCGTCGACCACCAGACCGATCGCCAGCACCAGGGCCAGCAGGGTCAGCAAGTTGATGGAGTATCCCAGCAGGTACATGACGAAGAAGGTCCCCACCAGCGACAGCGGGATCGCCACCAGCGGCACGATCACCGCCCGGAACGAGCCGAGGAACAGGTAGATGACTACAGACACAATGATCATGGCCTCAACCAGGGTCTTCACCACCTCGTAAATCGAAGTATTGATGAACTCGGTGGAGTCATAGACGATGTCGCCGCGCACCCCGGCGGGCAATTGCGATTGCAGCTCGGGGAACGCATTGCGCACATTGGTGGCGACCGTGAGGATGTTCGCATTGGGTGCCACTTTGATGCCGATGAACACCGAACGCTTGCCGGAAAACGCCACGCTGCTGTCGTAGCTTTCGGCGCCCAGGGTGACGATGGCCACGTCCTCCAGGTGCACCAGTGCATCACCTTTCTGCTTGATGATCAGCCGCTTGAATTCATCCACCGTGTGCAAATCGGTCCCGGCCGTCAGGTCGACCGTCACGGTTTGCCCCCGGGTCGAGCCCACGGCAGACAGGTAGTTGTTGTTGGCCAGGGCGGTGGACACGTCCTGGGCGGTCACGTTGTGCGCCGCCAGTTTGTCCGGGTCCAGCCAGGCGCGCAGGGCGAACTGCCGCCCGCCAAGAATCTCTGCGGTTTGTACGCCCTGGATCGAATCCAGCTTGGGCTTGACCACCCGCACCAGATAATCGGTGATGTTATTGGTGGGCAGTGTGTCGCTGTAGAAACCCAGGTACATGGCGTCCGTGGTTTGCCCGACCGCTACCGACAGTACCGGTTCCTGGGCCTGCGCCGGCAGCTGGTTCTTGACCGAGTTGACCTGGGTATTGATCTCGGTCAGCGCCTTGCTGGCGTCGAAGTTCAGCCGCAGCGTGGCAGTAATGGTCGATACACCGGTGATGCTCGACGAAGACAGGTAGTCGATGCCCTGGGCTTGTGCAATGGCCGACTCAAGGGGCTGGGTGATAAAACCGGCGACCGTGGACGCGTCCGCACCGTAGTAAGCCGTGGTGATGGTGACCACCGCATTTTCGGTGCGCGGCCATTGGTTGACCGGCAACTCGAAGATCGAGCGCAGCCCCAGGATCAGGATGAACAGTGAGACCACCACGGCCCAGACCGGTCGCTGGATGAAGGTATCGGTAAGTTTCATGGTTAGTGTTCTTGAGGGGTCGGAGCGGGTTCGTTCAGCGGCGCGGCGCTGTTGTTGATCTGCACCGGCGAGCCATTTTTGAGCTTCATCTGGCCACTGGTGATCAACAGATCGCCTTCCTTGACACCGGACACAATGGCGACCTGATCGCCCCGGGTTGGCCCGGTCTTGATGAAGGTCTGCTGCGCTGTCAGTACGTCCTCACCCTTATCGTTCTTTTGCGCGGTGGCGATGAACACGGTGGTGCCGTACGGGTTGTAGGTGACGGACGTTTGCGGAGCGGTGAGGTAGCGCTGCGCCGTGCCGGAGTCGACCAGGGCCCGGGCAAACATCCCGGGTACCAGGCTGTGTTTGGGGTTATCGACGGTGGCTTCGACCGTGACATTGCGCGTGGTCGGGTCGAACTGGGTGTCGATGGTGCTGATCCTGCCCGTGAAAGTCTGGTTGGACAGGCCGTCGGCCGTCACCGAAACCTCCTGGCCGATGTCGATGGCTTCCAGCTGGGTCTGTGGCACCGTGAAGTCGATGTAGATGGGATCGAAGGTCTGCAGCGTTGCTACCTTGTCGCCGGGGTTGAGGTATTGACCGGGGTTGACGCCAGTTATGCCGATACGTCCGGCAAAAGGGGCGCGAATGGTTTTTTTCGCCACCAGTGCCCGCTGTTGTTCTGCGGCGGCAAGCTTGGCCTTCAGGTCCGCGGTATCGGTGTCCACTTGTGCCTGGGACACGGCGTTTACTGCCAGTTGGGCCTTGTCGCGCTTGAGGACAATCACGGCCAGGTCGGCAGTGGCCTCCAGGGAGTGAAGCAGGGCGATGTCCGAGTCGGCATTCAGTTGCACGAGCAGCGTCTGGTCTGCCACCTCTTGCCCGGGCTTGAAGCCAAGGGTACGCACAATCCCGCCCACTTCAGTGGTTACATCTACCCCTTTTACCGCCTTGATCGACCCTACGGCGGAAACACGGGGCTGCCATTCGTCGAACGGCACGTGCATGGCCGTCACCACCGCGGCGGGCAAGGGCACCTTGGACTGGGCGATCATGGCCGAAATCTGCATGAACTTGACCCCGCCAATGATCGCGACAATCACCAGTACCACCCCGACCATGATGATCATCGGCCGCCACAGCCGACGCTTGCGCGGGCCGTCCGATGCGTTTGGTCCGGATGGCGGGGGGGAGGCAGTCTTGACGTCAGCCATGGTGTCCTCACTGTTTCAATGATTCAGTCGAGCCGCGTCGTACCGGCCGGCGCAGCCTTTCTGTGGGGCGGCATGATCTCTTGCCACGTTGGCAGGCCGAAGCGGTCAGGACTGCCTGCGGTGGCGGGGTCCACGTCGGTGCGGTTCCACCAGCCACCCCCCAGTGCCTGGAAGAGGGCAGTGGTGTCGCTGTATCGGGCGGCCTGGGCCTTGACCCGTGCAAGCACGGTATTTTGATAGCTTTGTTGGGCCGTGAGCAGGTTGATGTACGCCACTGCCCCGAGCCGGAACTGGGCTTGCACCAGGTCCAGGTTGGCCTGGGCGGACTGTTGCGCCGCGACCTGCTGGTTGAGCGCTTCGGCATCGGCTTCCAGCGCCCGCAGCACGTTGGCTACATCCTGGAACGCGGTGATCACGGTGCCCCGGTAGCGGGCCGCCGACTCGTCATAGGCTGCCACGGCGGCCCGCTTGCGATGCTCGAGTGCGCCGGCATCAAAGATCGGCTGGATGATCGAACCGGCGAGGCTCCAGACCCCGGTGCCCGCCGAAAACAGTTTTGTGCCGCTCGCCGCCGTAGAACCCAAGGCCCCGGTAATGCTGAACTGGGGCAACTGATTGGCCACGGCCACGCCAATATCGGCGCTGGCCTGATGCAGTTGAGCCTGGGCCGAACGCACATCCGGCCGCTGGCCGACGATGGCCGAGGGCAGGCTGACCGGCAGCTCCTGTGGCAGGTGCAGGGAGGCCAGGTTGAAGCGCTCGTCCCGATCCTGATTGGGGAACCGGCCCAGGTAGGCCATCAACTGATTGCGGGTCTGGGCCAATTGCTTTTGCAGCGGGGGCAGGGTGGCACGGGTTTGCGCCAGTGCGGTCTGCTGCGTGAGGACGTCGGTATCGGCGATGGCACCCAGTCGCCGCTGGGCCTGCAGGAGGTCGAGCTGGCCGCTCTGGAGCCGGATGATTTCCTCGGTGGCAGCCACCTGATCGCGCAGAGAAGCAAGGCTAACAGCCGTATTCACCACATTGGAGGTCAACGTGAGGTACGTCGCCTCCAGCTGGAAGCGTTCGTACTCGGCTTGCGCCGTGGTGGATTCGATTTGACGGCGTGTACCGCCGAACACGTCCGGAGCATAAGACACGCTCAGCGACGCGGAGCTCACCGTCAGAATGGGCGATAACGAAGTCCCCGTAGTGGCCCCCGATATTTTCTGGCGGCTCTTCGACACATTGCCGTTTACCGAGGGAAACAGCGACGCCTGGTCGGCATACACCAGCTCGTTGGCCTGGCGCAATGAAGCCTGGGCGGCGCTGACATCGGGGTTGGCCTGCAAGGCTTCCTTGACCAGAGCGTTCAGTGCCGGTGAGCGAAACAGCGTCCACCATTGCCCGGGTATGTCCATCCCGGCGATCAGCCGCTGTGCCGCGCCGCCGGTCTCAACGTCTGCCCGGGCGGTGGTAGTGAGCTGTTCTCGTGAATAGTCGGCATTGGTGGCCACATCGGGGCGTTCAAAGTCAGGGCCTACCGTACAGCCCGCCAGGGCAAGGCACAGCAGGCTCAGTGGAGTCAGGAGGTGCGGGTGTCGAAAAAGGGCACAGATACGCGTCATCCGTTGCGGTCCCGCGGCGCGCTGGCGAAGCTGCTCATTCATATAGGCCCTGATTAATCAGCCGGTTAACTGCCTTGTTGGAAAAGAGCACCGGCTCATCAAGCCGCCCACTGCAAAAGGGGCGGGGTGACGGGGTTCAAGTCACGTGCAATAGGTGGGTTAACGTTAATTCAAGAGTGGGAAGACCGCCAATAGAGGGAATCTTGATTGGCTGGTCGTGAGTAAGGCTTGTGGCTATTTTTTGTAGGGATCTTGCACTCATTCTGCGAGGTATCATGGTTGCATCAGGGCAATCAGGGCCGGAACCGTGAGTACGGCGGTGTAATAGCCCATGAACTGCACGCCAATGTTGAAGCCCAGAAAACGTGAAAGAAATCCGCCCAGCAGGCCGATGGTAATGATCACCAGCAACCCCAGCAGGCCGCCTTCCCAGATGCCGATCACCAGGATCAGCCCGACAAAGGTCGATATCACCGCTTCGTGGCTGATATTGCGCGATACATAGGACGCTGCGCGGTGTGCGTAATTCATGGTGAACGGGTAAGCGATCAGAATGGCGATGACCACTGCCAGCATGCCGTACCCAAGAAATTCCCAGGTGCTGAGCAGTGAGTGCAAGTTGTGGACCTGGCCGGTGGCCGTGTCGACGCTAAAGCGTGGAGGCGCATTGAACAGTGGCGCTGCCGGGCCCGCGGCGACCGGACTGAGTGGCAGGCCGAAAGCGATCAACGGGATCAGCGCTTCGGCAAGGTAGGTCGACTCTGTGACCCCGTTACGGGCGGTGATGACGGTGGTCAAGCGGTGGTAGACGTGTTTGACCCTTGAGCCGACGAGCTCGCCCATGATGACGGTCATGGCAACCGGGCTGAACACAAAGGTCGCGCTGGAGATGACGGCGGTGATGGCCGTCCACATGCTCTGCTTGCTATCCAGAACTTTCAGCGGGTTAGGGAAAAATCCACCCCAGCTTTTTACGTCGGGCGAGAGTGAAAAAGTACGCACTTGCTGGCGGCGCATTGTTTCTCGCTCGGCCGGGGCGAGCATGGAGAATAGTGCAGCGATCAGCGGGCCGATCGCGATACCAAGAAAGTAACTGACACTGAGCTTGACCCCGTACTGCCCGGTGATGCTTTGCAGGCCGATGATCACCATGACGAAGGGGATCAGTGTCAGCACGGCCGCCAGGCGCCCTTTGGAAAACCATGCAATCGCGATCGCCGCCAGCAGGAAAACCCAAGGCGCCGCATGCTTGATCATGTCCCCGAACGGCGCGAGCATCACGGCGAACAAAACGGCCATCGGAACGGCAATCAGCGCGGCAATCACGGCCCCCGAAATCATTTTGCGCAGGGCAATGTGCGGCACGCCCAGATTGCGCAGAAAGTTGGCTTCACGCATGAGGGGCGTGGCCATCGTGTCGCCGGGAATCCCCAGTAGCGCCGTCGGTACGGCATGGGTCATATGTTTGGCCACGGCACCCGCCAGGAAGAAGGTCAGCACCCCTGCGGCAGGCACGCCCAACAGCACCACCAGCAAGGTTAACGGGGCGAGGGTGGTCGTTTCATCGCTGCCCGAGATGAGCCCGATCCCGGCGAAAATGACGGCCCCCAGAACACCCATGCCCGCCGCTATCAGGATCTGGTCCAGAAGTGGTTCGATCATGACCGGCCACCTTCAATGCTGGCAGCGCTGACCGGGGATTCGTCGAGGCTGTCGGGGGGCGTATGAAGGCCTTTGTCATACTCAGCGAAAAGATCATAAAGATCCATTTCACGCAGCTCCGCAATCGTGGCGGGCGGCAAGTCAGCCAGGCTGCCAAGGGGGCCATATTCGTTCTGCAATTCGATCAGGATTTTTGAGCGCCAGGCCGGGTCTGTCAGGTGCTCCACGACGTTGCGTTTGGGTTTGAACAGGGTGGCGCTGATGGCGCCGCCGGCCAGGCAACCCACAATCCCCACCAGCATCGCGTAGGCACGTGCCATCTGCGGGTCGGCTACCCAGCCCGCGAGCAGTTGCTGGGCAATGAAGAACGCGCCGAGGCTGACGATTGCGCCAATGCCGATGGAGTAAATCAGGTGACGACCGTCGACCGTGTCGCCCCATACTTCAAACAGTTCGGGTTTCATAAGGGTTCTCCCACTGCCCCAGAGGGCTTTTATTGTTATGAAGGTGAAGAGATGCGGCTTAATGGGTTTTTAAATGGCCACGTTTGGCAAGCAGGGCGCGGGAGACTCTGGAAGCCGTTCCCCGCCCGAGTTCAGCGTTGATGAACTCCCCGGCATCGATCAGCGCATCAAGATCGACGCCATGTGACAGCCCCAGACCGTTCAGCAGGTAAATCACATCTTCAGTGGCCACATTGCCTGTGGCGCCCGGCGAATACGGGCAGCCTCCGAGGCCGGCAACCGAGCTGTCGAAAATCCGTACAAGACCCCGCCATCTGCGGCACCCAGCGCGGTGAAACAAATGCTCCGGCCTCCAGCGTGCGCAAGCCGGTGTCAGCCAGCATTTCCAGCAATTGCACCCTGATCTGCGGTTTTAACGTGCGCTTTTCGTTCTGCAAGCCGTCCCTCGCACCCACCTCAACCAGACGGACATGACTGCCAGCCATGATCATTACTGCGCCCGCTTTTGTTCAAGCAGTTCAGCCGCTTTGTCCGAACGCACATCACAGGCTTCGACCATTCGGGTGACCAGCCAATTGACTTCTTCACCCCTGGCGCCCGCCGAAAGCGCAATGTTGCGTGCGTGCAGAGCCATGTGACCGCGCTGGATGCCTTCGGTGGACAGCGCACGCAGCGCGCCCAGGTTTTGTGCAAGCCCCACCGCCACAGCGATTTCGGCAAGTTCCTGTGCTGTCTTCACACCCAGGATGCGTAACGACAGTTGCGCCAGCGGGTGAGTCCGGGTAGCGCCGCCAACCAGTCCGACCGGCATGGGCATTTCCAGTGTTCCCACCAGATGGCCCTTGCTGTCTTTTTCCCAGGTTGTCAGGGAACCGTAATGCCCGTTGCGGCAGGCATAGGCGTGTGCACCGGCTTCCACCGCGCGCCAGTCGTTGCCTGTGGCGACGATCAGCGGGTCGATGCCGTTCATGATGCCCTTGTTGTGGGTGGCTGCACGATAGGGGTCGACCACGGCAAAGTTGTAAGCGTCGAGGATCCCTTCGATGACGTCTTCGCCTTTGTAGCTTGTGGTGGTGAGCAGCTCAGGTGCTATGCGGATCTGGGCCCGGGCAAGGCGCAGGTCGGCCAGGTTGGACAGGATGCGCAACCGGACCTTGCCCCCCGTAATTTCTTCCATCAGCGGGGCCACGGCTTCAGCCATGGTGTTCACGGTATTGGCACCCATGGCATCGCGCACGTCCACGATAAGGTGCGCGACCAGCATCGGCCCGCGTGGGCTCTGGGTGAAGGTATGTACTTCAATGTCGCGGCAACCGCCGCCCAGCTGGTTAAGCAGTTGATCCTTGCGATTGGCGAGTTCGATGATTTCGTCCTTGCGGCGCAAAAGGCTCAGGCGGGCGTTGAAGGGGTCTTCGATTTCGACGATCTGCACCTGGGCCCGCATGAGCGGTAATGAGCTGGAAGTCTGGAAACCGCCAGCCTCGCGAGCCAGTTTCGCCATGAACGAGGCGGCAGCGACTACCGAAGGTTCCTCAACGACCAGCGGCACGATGACGTCGCGGCCATTAATCTGGAAGTTGCTGGCGACGGCGTACGGCAATTCGAATGTGCCGATGACGTTCTCGATCATGCCATCGGCAATTTCCAGGGGGAGGGCGCCGGGATCGCGCAGCAGGGCGACATCACCTTCCGGCAGCTCAAGCAACTCTTGCAAATGCCCCAAACGCTCGGCGGGCGTCATGCTGCGGAACATGGGGAGGCGGGAGTCGATACTCATGGGGAGGGTTCTCGTGCAGTTATTGTTGTTGAGTTGCCGTCACCCTATTCGTATGTGTCCGACTTAAAAAGGTACAGTTTGGACAGACAGTACCTAAGCTGTACCCTCTGAAATTATTTCATTCAGGAATCCATGCGATGGCGCGACAGACGCTTGCCCAGCAACTGACGGCATCACTGGTCGAGCAGATTGGCAACGGCACGTACCGGGTGGGCGACCGTCTGCCTTCTCTGCGCGAGTGCATGGGCCTGTTCGGCTATTCGAAAAATACCGTGATCAACGCTTACGAGGCGCTGGCGTCCCAGGGGCTTGTTGAGGCGCGACACGGGCAGGGTTTCTTCGTCAAACAGGGCGCTCCGAGCAGCAGCGAGCCGGAAGAGCCACAGCCATTCACCCGCGCGATGGACACCATATGGCTCATGCGTCAGCAGTTTGTACGTGAGCCTGGACATTCGCCACTCGGTGAAGGTTTTCCGCCCGTCGAGTGGTTGATGGATTTGCGACTGGACAAGTTCACGCGGCAGATCATGCGCATCGGCGTCACGACGCTGTTCCGGTACGGCAATCGGCTGGGGAATGCGGCGCTTCGTCAACACCTGGTACAGAAACTGGCCAGCTATTCGATTACGGCCAGTGCTCGCCAGATCGTAACCACCCATGGCGCCAATCACGCGCTGGACCTGATCATCCGTCGCTTCATTGCCCCGGGGGACTGCGTGTGTGTCGAGGACCCTGGCTATTACCCGTTGTTCGGCAAGCTGCAACTGCAAGGTGCGCGGATGCTGTCGGTACCCAGATTGCCGGATGGCCCGGACATGGAAGTGCTCGAACAGCATCTTCTCCTGCACAAGCCGAAGTTGTTTTTCATTCAGTCTGTGGGGCACAACCCGACGGGCTCAGACATTTCCCCCGGCAAGGCTCATCGGCTGGTTCAGTTGGCGCAAGAACACAACTTTATTCTGGTGGACGACGACGCTTTGGCAGATTTCAAACCGGCATCGGCTATCAGGGTCTCTGCGCTGGATCAGTTGAAGTGTTCGCTGTACGTGGGCAGCTTTTCAAAATCTGTTTCTGCGGCATTGAGGGTGGGGTTTATCGCCGGCAACAAAGACGTCATCGATGAACTGGGTGACCTGAAGATGCTGCTGCATACCAGCACATCGGAGCTGTGTGAGCGAACCGTGGATGTCATCCTGACAGAGGGGCATTTCCTGCGGCATTTGATCCGCCTCCAGGAACGGTTGAAAGCGGCCACCGCGGCGGGCTTGCAGATGCTGGATGAGATAGGGGCCGAGGTATTTGTACGTCCGGAGCAGAGTCTTTATCTGTGGGCCCGGTTCCCCCACATTGACGACGCCAGGGAACTGACGCGACAACTGCTGCCAAAGGGTTTCATGATTGCCCCCGGGCACATCTTTTCACCGGAGCAGTCGCGTGTGAATCCATGGACGAGACTGAATGTCGCGTACCTGAATGATCCGTTACTCAAGGCCGTATTGAGGGGTTGATAACGAGACCGCAAAAAATACAACTTTTAACGATGCACAATGGAATTTGAAGAATGAACCGCCCGCTGTTTATTTCTCTGGATGGGCCCAAGGGAACTGGAAAAACCACGCTTTTGGAGGCCATTACGAAAGTACTGAGGGCTGACAACAAGAAGGTGATCCGGCTTAGCGAAAGAAATAACGATCCCTGCAGGGCTGAAACAATGGCCCTTGTGAACACACTCGTCAGAAATCCCGGCAGGGATTTGGAGTTGCGGGTTTGTGAGCGCCTTGCTGATAGTCGTAGCTGGATTTCCCGTCACGTGCTGACTACACAGCCAGCGGACAGCATCATCCTGATCGATCGCTGGTATCCGTCTGATGCCGCGTTTCGCCGGATAGTCCCGTTTGCAGAAATTCTACAATTGAACATGGATCGGGGCGTGCGAGTACCGGACCTGCATGTGGGGGTTGTCACCGACCCTGAAGTGTCATGGGCGAGGGCAGCAGCCCGATCGCGAGGGCTGGGCAGTACCGTGCTTCATAACCTGGAAGAGCATGTCGCTTGTACCCGGGCGTTCGAGCAAGCGATTGCAGATCACGGCTGGGCTTTATGCCGCAATGAAGGAACCATCGAAGACGCAACGATGCAGGTGGTTTCCGGGATTTATAGACTGCTTTGATGCTCTGTACGCTAAGGCAGCGGCTGGCGCCTATCCTGTCATCCACGGTTTTCGTCGTTGCACGTATTCAAAAACCGGTGGTCGTACATAGTCAGGGCAGTGCATTCAGCATCAGCCCAAGGCAGATCGCGTTGCCAAAGGCCAAACCGTATCAATGAGGGCTATGACATGAAAGTTCTGATGGTTCTGACGTCCCACGATCAACTGGGGGACACGGGCTTGAAAACAGGATTCTGGCTTGAAGAGTTCGCAGCGCCTTACTACGTATTCAAGGATGCAGGGGCAGAGGTGGTTTTGGCGTCGCCAGCGGGTGGTCAGCCACCGCTGGACCCAAAGAGTGAGCTGCCGGATTTTCAGACTGACATGACCCGCCGGTTTAACGCTGACCCTGACGCTCAGCGGGCTTTGGCGAACACCGTCAAGCTGGATACGGTTAGCAGTAAAGACTTTGACGCCGTGTTCTATCCGGGTGGACATGGTCCTCTGTGGGATTTGGCCGAGTCGAAGACGTCGATCCAGCTGATCCAGTCATTCGAGCGTTCCGGCAAGCCCATTGGTTTTGTCTGCCACGCTCCGGGGGTTCTTCGCCATGTGATGGCCGCAGACGGCGCGCCGCTGGTTAAAGGTCGCCGAGTCACCGGTTTCACCAATGGTGAGGAAGCCGCAGTAGAACTGACCGATGTCGTGCCATTCCTGATCGAAGATGAGTTCCAAAGCCTGGGTGGGCTATATGAAAAAGGGCCGGACTGGGCACCCTTTGTCATAGAAGATGGCAAGCTGATCACCGGCCAGAACCCGGCGAGTTCTGAAGGAGTCGCCAAAGCCCTTGTTGCCCGATTGAAGTAGCCGCTGACGGCGCCCGTGCTTGTTGAACAGTCCGGGCGCCGCGGGTTTACCCTTAGCAGAGAGAGTCTTCATGATCACACTTCACCACCTCAACGCATCCCGATCGCTACGTATTCTTTGGCTACTTGAAGAAATTGGAGAGCCGTACACCCTGATTCGCTATCAGCGGGACCCGGTCACGCGTCTCGCCCCGGCCTCACTGAAAAACATTCACCCGCTGGGCAAGTCACCAGTGATAGAGCTGGACGCACAAGTACTCGTTGAATCCGGCGCCATCGTCGAATACCTGATCCGCCGGTTCGCACCCCGGCTGGAGCCCGCGTTCAACTCACCTGACTATCTTCAGTACCTGCAGTGGATTCACTTCGCTGAAAGCTCCGCGATGGTGCCCGTACTACTCAAGCTATTCACCCAGTTCGAGATCAATGCAGGCACTCAGTTGAAGTTCCTGGACGGCTACACACAGGCCGAGTTTGATAAGGTCCTGGGGTTTTTGGACGGTGTGCTTGCGAACAGAACGTTCATCGTGGGTGACACATTGTCAGGAGCTGATTTCATGCTGGCCTTTGTTGCCATCACTGTGGTCGAGCAGATGAGGGGCGGGGCGCAATATCCTCATCTCCAGGCTTACCTGCAACGGCTGGCTGCGCTGGACAGCTGGAAACGGGCATTGAAGCTGGAGAGCCAACGCGACCAATAGTTGAGGCGCGCAGCCCCACGCTGGTCAAGTGCGGGAGCGGGCAAGCCCGCTCCCACAAAGGCAGAAATCGAACTTACCTGTAGCGCTCAAGCCAGTGAGCATAGGGCGCGGGCAGTGTCCAGGAGGCCTTTTCAACGCCCAGCTCTTTGGCTGCAAAGTACGGCCAGTGCGGATCAGCCAAATGAGCCCGGCCCACAGACACCAGGTCCAGCTGTCGAGATTCGACAGCGGCGTTTGCCAGTTGCGGAGTACCAAAGCCCCATGCAGAAGTCACTGGCAGACCTGTCTCACGGCGCACGCGCTCGGCGATTGGACCCATAAAGGCGGGGCCCCAGGGAATATTGGTTTGCGGGATAGTGAAGCCTACACTGACGCTCAACAGATCAAGCCCGCCGTCCTTGAAGCGCCGCGCCAATTCGATCGATTCGACCAGCGTTTGCTCATCGCGCCCGTCGTACTCGATTACCCCGAAACGAGCAGTGAGTGGCAGATTCTCCGGCCACACCTCACGCACAGCCGCCAGCGTCTCTAGCAAGAATCGGCTACGGTTTTCAAAGCTGCCACCGTATTCATCGGTGCGCTGATTGGAGTGCTCCGAGAAGAAACTCTGGCCCAGATACCCGTGCGCGAAGTGCAGCTCGATCCATTCAAAACCGGCGTCACGGGCCCGGCGTGCAGCATCAACGAAGTCCTGGCGCACACGGGCAATGTCTTCCAGGGACATTTGCTGGGGGACTTTCGGCAGATTGGCGCCGAACGCGATGGGCGAGGGGGCAATGGTCTGCCAACCATCTGGATTGCCTTCAGCAATGTGATCATCGCCTTCCCAGGGGCGGTTGGCGCTGGCCTTGCGACCGGCATGCGCAATCTGAATACCGGGTACAGAGCCGGCATCCTTGATCGCTTTTACCATGGGCACGAAAGCCTGCGCGTGGGCATCGCTCCAGATGCCTGCGCACCCGGGGGTGATACGTCCCTCAGGAGAAACGGCTGTCGCCTCGACTACAACCAGGCCCGCGCCGCCCCTTGCCAAACTGGCCAGGTGGACCAGATGCCAATCATTGACAACGCCATTTTCTGCCATGTACTGGCACATCGGCGGAATGGCAATACGGTTTCTTAAGGTGACGTCTTTTAAAGTGAACGGTTCGAATAGGGCAGACATGTCCAGGCTCCGGTAGATTGATTCGCTTGTTCGATAGTATTCGAAATATAGCATTCATTGAAAGCCTTCGTTATCATCGACACATGCGTACCTTCAAACACCCCATCCCATCCGACTTCATCCTCGAGCGTTTGCTTTACGCCCTGAGCGACCCCGTGCGTATAGAGATTGTCCGGTATCTTGCGGGCGTCACTGAAGCCTCGTGCGGCGAGCTGGACGGCGGTCGACCCAAGTCCAGCATGTCCCATCATTTCCGCGTCTTGCGCGACGCCGGGCTCGTCCATACGCGAAATGTCGGGACTACGCACATGAACTCACTGCGCTCGCAGGAGCTTAATTTGCGCTTCCCGGGCTTACTGGACTGCATCCTTTCCCAGGCCTGAGTGACTCGCGGCGCATCATCGCCAACCCACCGGTAGCCGAGTTGTAGCGGCTCGATAACATCCGCCGCCCGACCCGATTACATCGCTCGTTTCGGGACCACATTAATTGAGAATATCGGACCGCCTCGGCCCACATTAAGTGAGAATGGGCCCACATTGTGTGAGAACAGCCCGATTACATCCGGCTCGGACCACATTAGTTGAGAATGACACCGCCTTTGAGCGGCACACCCGCAGCCAACAGCCGATCATGCAGTTCCTGCGTGCGTTCCGCCGCGAGCTGGTCGACAAGAAAAAGCCCAGTTCAAACTGGGCTTTTTCTTGTTAGCCCCTTGTTGGGCCATTTATCGAGACAACGTAATCATGAAGGTGTTAATCCTCAGACTAACATCATCATCAATATTTTTTACTGCGGCCTCATTGTTTTCTTTAAAGTTTCCAGTTCTTTCAAACTCTTGTCGAGCATCCCAGCGGGTACTGCCATCTGGCCTAAATCTAGGGTTCATCAATGACCGCCTTCGACTATCCAAACAAACCTCCTTAATTTTGTTGCTTCTTCACAAACTTCTTTGGCAACTTTAGGTGTAAGAGCCATTACACTGTCACCGTTAAGATCAAAGAAGTCTTTACCATTTTCTAGATGTATCGTTTTATCTATACCTAAAAAATACATGCATCAGGAATATCTGGCATACAGAGAGAAAACTTGTCAAGATCCCGGCAAAAGAAAGCCCAGCTTGAGCTGGGCTTTCCTGAACCGTCGGTGAAAAAATCAACTTAACTTGAATTTCTCTAAAGTCGCTTTCACTTCTGCCTTAAAGCCATTTTCATCTAACTCACCCTCACTGCGATCAGATTCAGGATTAAAACTATCAGCCAAGATAAAAATTGTTGAAGCGCACTCAGACAGATTAGCTTCGTCGTCTTTTAGGATATTAGCATCTAGCTCATTATTCCAAGCCTTAATGTATTCGTCAGAAAAAATCTGCGGCGCTATATCTCCATTCAGAAATTTTTTCGCACGATCAATTAGATTCATACTCATTGCAGAACTCCATTATCTAAGTAGTTTTTAAATTGTGGTGTTTGCGGGTCAATTCGCCAGCCTGACAAAAACTTACCATCCTTACTGACTATAACAACATTGTTGGTTTTCGAGTTGTAAAAAACTTTGGACCCTGCGTTTCTTATGCATGTACCTTTTTTAACCGTATCTTTGTCAGCCAAATGTGCTTCAATCGCATCTCTAAATTTAGTCAGTGGTTGACGATTTTTTTGTGTTTCTTCAACTCCAAACCTTGACGCATGTTTATACTTTTTATCCAATTGCTTCTTAGTAAATATTCCCGAATCCAAAGGCTCGCTGAACATCACATAAGCCGGTGCAATCCCTGACTCTGCTGGGAACCAGATGATCAAATCATCTGGTGTAACCGTTTCATGACTTTATGCTCTGTCACAGGTACAAGCCTGATGACGGAGTTTTTCATTTTCTATACGGGTGTACGCCCAATCCCCAGATTTTCCGGCAAGTCTCCAAACCCAGCAACCGCCAGTGTCGGAAAACACATGATTTACGGTGCTGCTGATCCATAGCGAAAATGCCACTCTTTATGGGGTAAACGTGTATGTAAACCCATGCCGGGTAGACGACGCAGCCGGAAATTTTTCTTCAGGCGTTTTTCTACGGAATTTTCTTGGCTCCGCGTACTACCGCTGGAGGCGACCTTTCACCGAAGAGATGTTACTTCGTCGTCTGGATTACGCAGTGGCCGCAGCTCACCTTGGGCGACCTCATCCGGTACCGCGAAGGAGTACCGTCCCAGCATATTGATATGTGCGTTGGGCTCTACCCTCGGCGGATTGCTGTTCGACGGGAGCGGCTATCGCATGACATTTCTCGCAAGCGCTATCTTGCTGGCACTCGCAGCAGTGATGGCCTTTTTCACATCGCGAAACCAGGTTCAATAGAAAGCAGATTGAGTAAGGCAGGCAACTGTCCACAATTTGTCAGATTGGATTTGATCTAGCGTCCCGTCAGGAAAATGGGAGGGACGATTCGGACAGCCTATTAATTCAACAAAAAATTGATAATTAAACTTATTGTTGATATTTTTCCTGCCCTTCGATAAATCACGTGCAGGCACCAATGAAGGTTTCTGAAGTATTACCAGCCGAGCGCAAGCTGATACTTAATGTGCTTCACAGCACCCTCAAAATGCTCAGTAATGCGGTAGGCCTTCATACGGAGATCGTGTTACATGACCTGGCCAACCCGGAGAGATCCATCCTTGCCATCGCCAATGGTCATGTCACTGGCAGAAGGGTAGGCGGGTCAGTATTGGGCGGCCCACGCCAGGATTTAGGATTCATCGCCGTCAGGCGCGCCATGGACGATCACTCAAGCTCTGATCCCATAATGGTGGAGAACTATTCGACACTCGCGCCTGACGGCCGCCCGCTGCGCAGTTCCACCGTGGTATATCGCGACAGCAGCGGGCAGCCTTTCGCCAGTCTGTGTATCAATGCCGACTTGAGCGGTGTTGCCGCCGCACACGCTGTTCTCGCTGGAATTCTGGGCCTTGAAGCCGCGCCTGAGTCACGCGCCGATGAGCCAAGAGATATGGAACAGTTGATGGCGCAGATTATTCAGGTCGCTTGTCCCGGCGGTGTAGCAGGGATGAAAAAACCTCAAAAGGTTGAGGCTGTTCGGCAAATGCAGGATCGCGGGATATTCATCGTCAAAGGCGGGATTGAAAAAGCTGCCGCCGCGCTCGGCGTAACCCGATACACCATCTACAACTACCTGGAGCAGATCCGGGCTACAGAAAACGCAAGCGGGCAGGAATGATAAAAATGCAACTCGATATTTTCCAGGTAGACGCTTTTACTTCTGAGACTTTCGGCGGCAACCCGGCGGCGGTTTGTCCGCTGCAGACGTGGCTGCCTGATGCGACGCTCCAACAAATCGCCGCAGAAAACAACTTGTCCGAGACGGCCTATGTTGTGCGCAACGGTGAGGTGTTCGAGTTGCGCTGGTTTACCCCCACGGTGGAAGTCGACCTGTGTGGCCATGCCACCTTGGCAGCTGCCTGGGTGCTGTTCGAGCAACTGGGTGAAAACCGCGACCTACTGCGCTTTTCCACTCGCAGTGGTGAATTGCGGGTACGCCGTGAAGGCGCACGCCTGACCATGGACTTCCCGGCCAAGCAGCCAGAACTCGTCGCTGTTCCGCCAGGCCTTTTGCAAGCCTTGGGCCTGGAACGGATCGAAGCGCTTTATCGCACAGATGATTACCTGGTAGTGGTCGAGGATGACGCCATCGTCGCCGGGCTCAATCCCGACTTTGCTGCGCTAGCCGCGTTCGACGTGCGCGGTGTCGCGGTGACTGCGCCGAGTCGTCACTTCGACTTTGTTTCACGCTGGTTCGGCCCTCGGGTGGGCGTGAATGAAGACCCGGTTACCGGCTCGGCCCACACCTCTCTGGCGCCCTATTGGGCCAAGCGCTTGGGCAAGCGCAGCCTGAGTGCGGAGCAAGGCGGGGCGCGCAAGGGTCAACTGCACTGTGAAGTTCTGGACAGCGACCGAGTCATTATCAGCGGCCACGGCGCGCTGTACTTGCGCGGTACTATCTTTATCTAAGGCCAGTTCATGCAGGGGCTGCTCACACCGGGCCGAACAAACCCAAGAGTCGCGGCTATGTACGCATCCGAGTTGCGGGTGAGGGGGCTTGCAGGTTTACGTGTGATCGACTCGTCAGTGTTTCCAACCGAGCCCAACGGCAATCTCAATGCGCCGACCATCATGCTCGCCGAACGGGCATCCGACCTGGTTCGCGGGCGACAAATGTTGCCTGCTTCGGAAGTTGCAGTCGGCCTGGCACAAGACTGGCAGACGAGCCAGCGCACAGCGCTTCCCGAGCGCAATGTCAGGGTTTGATTCAGTTCATGAACTACACGTTGCTCAGGTAATCTTTGTTCAGTACCGGCAACAAGATGCCTGTTCAGGCATCTTGTTGGTGAGCGCAGACCTCAGGTTTGCGCCAAGGCATTTTCTCAGGTGGCCGGGGTATTGTTCGAAACTGTGCGAATTTTGAGGTTTCAAGTCAGTGAGCCAATCGCTTATTTACGAGAAAACCCGTAAGCCAAGCCAGACTCGATTTTTGTAAATGCTCTGCGAATTAATGAGACTAAATTCTGGATTTTCTCGTAATTAGTCATTTTCTTTCCGGTTTTTCTCGAATTTTAGCAATAATCGATAGCCGAACACGTCCTCAACAACTGTGGTTATCCATACGCCCGAACCGTCATGGCAGGATCTAGCGCATAAGGCCGGATGCTTGTATTGCTGAAGCCCCTCCAGAGATAAATCGCTATGCCCCGACAGGATGCCGAGGCTCTTAACGAGGTTGAAATGTCCACGGTGTTGTGGGCGATTCAATCTGTTAGATACAAGCGGTCGGTTGATCTCATTTACGCCCTCAAGGCAACGTCTTCGCTCGACAATAATCTTGCAATTGACGGATGATCGCCGCGTCTACCATCGGCGCCATCGCGTCCCTCGCGCCCACGTCGGGCTCGGCGGCGGTCGAGGGGATCACCGACATTTCCTCTTGGCACTGGCTGCTCTACATCAATCTAGTGCCGGGCCTGTTCGTGACCTTTGCCGTGCCGATGCTGGTCGAGATTGACCGCCCCAACCCGTCGATGCTCAAGGGCGGCGACTACATCGGTATGGCGTTAATGGCGGTGTTTCTCGGCTGTCTGAAATACACCCTAGAACAGGGCACGCGCTGTAACTGGTTCAGTGACAGCACCATCGCTACCACCGCCTGAATCACCGTCATCAGCGGCGGGCTGTTTATCTGGCGCTGCCTGGAAATCAACGAGCCGATTGACGACCTGCGCGCCCTGCGGGACGGAAACTTCGCCCTGAAAATCTCCTCCGCATTCGAGGAATACCACCGGCTCCATGCGAAACTTCAGCCGCTATCGACGGCCGCCAATGTGGCAAAGGGAGGTCGGCGGGCTGCACAAGCATTTAGCCGGTTAAAGAGTAGCTGCGCTGTCGTAGCGTCATCTCTTAGATCCACTACAAATCATCTCAGGGTGGTGAGCAATACCCCGCAAGGCTGGCAACTTATTACCAATCGATCTCAAAAGACATTGAAGCCGTCGCTGGTCCCGGTTCAGGGTCTGGAACAGGACACAAAGTCCACGTCACCTGTTGTTCAATACTCCCATTCAGGGGGACTGTTCCTAGACTCTGCGATGATCCATCCATTTGCATCGAGTTACCAGCATCTATACAGGCAGCAGTTGCGGCACCGGTTGGACCGAGAAAAGCGCGGATGGTAGCGACTTCAGACTTGCTCGTTTGGTTGAACATAGGCATATATTGTTTCGCACCCACCGCCGGGATGGTGGGCATCGCTCTGTAGTTAACCTTAGTTTGACCTGTGCCTCCTTCGCATCCTACGTTTATTTGCCCACTCTCTGTGACCATGTCTATACGGTTGGGGATGCTCCCAAAATTAACAGCAGCGGGAATGCTAACCGTACACGTAGCTTTTTTTATGACGGTTAGCGTACCACCCTGGGAAATTTGGGTTTTCGCCGCGGATTTATGGTCAACAACGAGATTGAGGGCAGGTACCGTGTAGGTGCCGGGGAGTGCAGTTTCATCGACGTAAACATACAGTCTGCCACCGGTGAGCTGGGTATTGGTTTCAGCGCCTTGAGTGACAGCGGTACCCGTTGGCAGAGATGTGCACAACACTTGTGTATAGGAAGCAACAGAATTTGTCGGATTGGTCATTGTGCCATCCGCTTGAAGCGTTGCCGATCCAGGTTGACTGCTACTGGTTGGTACCGTCAGTGATACAGTATTTGTCAGGCTCCCCGACGTGAAGTGCAAAATGATACCTGGAGCTATTTTGATGCCTGCTTTTATAACGCCCGATTGGGCAACATACCCGGTTGTGCCGCTGCACAGGTTCGGACTTCCCTGCGCAACAGGTGCCACGTTCCAGCGAAATGCCCAGCCTCCGGTTCCGCCCGAACTGGTGGCGGTGGGGTGAGTGGTAACACTGGTTCCTGAGGCCAGTTCCCAGAAATTGTCTCCAGAGCCAGATTCTACGACAAGTGCGACAGCTTGTGCGTCGTTAACTACTGCCAGACCACAAAGAACCAAGCCTCCTATAGCCCATCGCTGTCTATAAGTTAATCCCCGTGTGCTGCGCACTCGAGGTTGTTTATGACTCACGGGATGGCAGAGAGTCATAGCTGATAAGTGAGTGAATAAAATCGGTGTTATATGCTTCATGGCCTGCTCCGGGTCGGTGACTTAACGTAGTGCTTGCTCTATTGCCACCAAGGTGTTTATTACAATTTTTTTGCGCTGCTATACGATGGGAGGCAACCTATCGGCATTCACCCTTCGTTTGGATAATCGGCATTTGCGGCGATACAGCTAAACCTTTCAGGTTAAAATCAACATGGCATTGTTTATCCGCACTTTTTCCCCAGGAGACTAATAAAACGCCTTCTTCAGGCAATCCCGTCAGATAGACTTGCCCCATATCACTGACGATCCCTGCGTTGTCTTCTTGCCCCCCGGAGTGATCAACCAAAGAAACGGTCGCACCAAATGGCACTGCACCTTCGCTCTTGTTCAGGGTCATCAGTACCTGATAGCCGAGGCGGGTTTTAAAATCGGCTTTTACTACCGCGCCTTTGGTGGGATATACATTAAGGTTCGAGTAAGGCAAGTCCACGTTTTCGGGTAATGAGGCGGGGTCCAAGCCAATACTGTTCTTGCCATAATCTGACAAATAGGGGGCTACAGCGTAGCCATGTCCATCCGTGATCGCACCACCGTTAGTGACGTTAACTCCCGCTGCACCCGGAGCACTCACCAATGCCATGGAACTGCCTAATGTACGCGAGAGCGTGACGCCCTGAGAGTGAGCAATCATCCCGCCGCTGGCATTTATATTCATCGCGCGCGAGTCTGTGCTGTATGAGTAGCCACTGTTAAGACTGACTTTGCTCCCCTGATAGCCCATGTTCAGGTTACTGTTGCTCACCTGCCCCTGATTGCCCCAGCTCTCCATCATGCCGTAGTTGAAGGCACCCTCTGCGCTCGACCCGGTTACGCCTGCTTGAGTCTGCGAGCGCCCATTGTTGTCATGGGTGACCTGTGTACTTGCATAGGTATTTTGCAGTTTTGAGCTGTTACTGAACACGTTTAACGGAATACTTATGTTCAAGGACGCTTGGCGATTTTCTGGCCAGTTACCCTGTCCCTTCATTTGATCAATCGTGTAGAACACTCCATAGCTGACCCCCCGATAGCTACCGCTGTAGCCAGCAGCCAGGCCTGTTCGTTTCGTGTCTGAACCCCAATAGTTATCCTGTGACGCACGCAAGCTCAATGAACCCGAGTTGCCCAGTTGCTGATTTATTTGGGTCTGAAAGCTGCTGCGCTGGCGATCAAGTCTCCAGGGGGTCTGATCATCGCGCAACTGATAGCCCGCGTCATTAAAGTCGTTAAAGCTGTAATAGTTGCGCGTGGAATAACGCAGCGCCGTAAGATCAAACGAGGTCCCGGTCGACAGCATGTTCTTCGAATAACGCAGACGATAAGATTCCCCTGTTTGTTTCGTACTGGATTCAAATTGAGCTGATGATTGTGTCATATCTGCGGATAAAGCGCCCACCGGGCCGAGCGAGATCCCGCTCCCCGCAGTGAGCGAAGTATAATCTTGCGCAACCAGCGCCCCCCCATACAAAGTGATATTTTTAGGCAGGCCATAGATCAGAGTCCCTAACGCAAAATCTGCCTGGCGTGAGTCCACGGTCACACCACCATCATAACGTCCCGCCGTTATTTCATATTTCAAACTTCCAGGTCGTAACATCACGGGAAGTGAGGAAAAAGGAACGACAAAATTGCGTATGCTGCCATCTGTTTCAGTGACCGTGACATCCAGGTCGCCGGACATACCAGCCTGATAGATATCTTTGATTTCAAATGGCCCCGGAGCCACAAAGGTTTCATACACCACATGACCATTCTGGCGAATAGTGACCCGTGCATTACTGTTGGCAATACCACTGACGACAGGCGCAAACCCACGCAAGCGGTTGGGCAACATTTGTTCATTTGAGCTTAATTGGACGCCACGAAATGGCACACTGTCAAAGACCTCTGAGCCGCTGCTACTTTCGCCCATCAGTACAGTGGAGCGCAATCCACGTATATCTCGGAACATATTAGTATTCGAGAATTGTGTGTGATCACGGTTCTCATGGGGGCGATTGCCCCCGCCAGAGCTTACACTGGTCTGGGTGATTGTGCTGCGCAGGCGCCATGGCCCCACATTCGCCCCGGCATTGATATTTGCAAACAAATTATTACTGTAGGCTTCATTCTGATTAGACGTTTGTTCATTACGGCCGAGACTAAGACTGTAATTGGCCAGCAATGCCGGAATGCCGTCATCCCACAGTTCAGTGTCTATCCGACTGTTGATATTAGGTTGCATGGCCACCTGTGGCACACTGATATCCAGGCGCAACTTCGATAGATTAAAGCGTGCGAAGGCGTCAGGGATCAGCGCAGGCAAGTCCTCTACCGGTTTGTCTTTTGGAAGATCTTTAAGCGCAGGGAGATTGTTCACATTCACCCCCAAGGTCTCTAGCAAGTCCGGAGTTAATTCAGGGGCAATAAGCCCTTTGTTATTACGACTAAACTCGACCATCTGCGTGGTCGCTTCATTCTGATTAACAAAAATAGTTACCAGGTAATCACCCTCGGCGACACTACCCGCTTCAGCAAATTGCGACAGATCCACATCTTGCACATCTCGACCTAATGACAGTAACCCAGGGTCAAAATAATCTTCTGCCCAACCTGATGTACTTCCCATCATTAACAATAACGAGAGGGGATGTAGACGAAAACGACGAGTTTTACCCGCCCTGTATTTGTCACTGAGGGAGTATTTTTCAGCGGTGTTCATGGTGAGTATGCAGCTCCAAAACTATTGTTGTTACAAACCAAGTGCGGATATGGAGTCAGAGGGGCTGACGTTGCATTGGGGTTGCTTCAGTGTTTTCATCCAGCAATTGCCACTGCACATCACCGTTGGCCGCTTTAGGCAGGCGATAATGTTGCTGCCCTTTTGGGGGTACCATGAGGCGGAGTTCTGCCGGTTCTACAGCGCTTCCCCCAACGGTCAAATGACTAAACGTAAGGTAGAACGGTGTGGGGTTATCCACGATCAGTCGGTCACCTTGACGACTAAAATGTAATTCATTAGCTGCTTGAGTAATCCCGCCTGCCGGTAAACCCGCTGGTCGATAGAACAACTTGAAATTATTCACCAGTGCAATAACCAGTTGATTACCCGTCTGCTCAGTTTTCGCTGGCATACTGGGGATGGCTTTAACCGAGACAGCAAATACGGATTCACGATCATTCGGTAAATCGTTGCGAGTCTGGCGAATAAGCAATGTCATCTTTTCCCCAGCATTAACCCGCTTCAAGGGGGGGGTGGCAATAAAAGGAATCGTGTTGGTGGGGTCATCCGCCCCCTGTACCTCGGCGGCGGCTTGCCCGCTACTCAAATCCAATGGTCGGATCCACGACTGCATCAGATAGGCATGTTCATTATTATTTGTGAGTGAAAGGGTGACTCCTTTCTTCGCGGACTCCGGATAAATAACTCGAGTCGCATGCAATGTGATCCCTGATTGAGGGGGGGGCGCTGCTGCTTTCAAGGGGGCTGCGTTCAATAGCATTGCCAGATAAAGGAACAGGCGCAAGAAACTCAGAGCCATCAGCCATCTCCTGTTTGTACCGCAGCCTGATGGGGCTGGCTGTTACCACCATAGTCGTTAATAACTGACCATTGCGCCTTGTGCACAACCCCATTCACCGGATAACTGATTTGTGCAAAAGGCGGAATCATAGACACCGAATCGCGCACGTTAACCGTTACACCGTCCAGAGAAAGATGGGCGAATGTCAGATAGTAGGGCGTCGGATTACGCACCTGTACCTGATGACTATGTTGAGTAAAGATTAATGCCTTTTCAGCCTGTGCAGGGGTCATCAACAACCCTGCGGGCCGGTAAAATAGCTTGATAATATTTTGCACGCCGACAGAGACCCGCGCCGACATTGAGTCAGCCTCTGATATGTCCGGTTTTTCGGAAGACGGCACCATAATAGCGGACAGGTAAAAGACGGATTCTCGGTCTTTGGCCAAACCCTGTATATCTTGACGTAAAATGCGCAACGTATTTTGGCTGTTCGCCTCTAAACGGAACAGTGGAGGCGTCACAATAAAAGGTACAGGCTCTTGTCCCCCTGGCGTGGCGGCAATAGCAGATTTCACCAGATAGGTTCTTTGTCCGTGATTCTTGATCGTTATACTTTGGGCTTTATCCGTCGACGTTAACACTACACGGGTACGGCTGAGACTAATCCCACCGTCTTGCTCTGCGGCCATTGCGCCTGGTACTAGCGCACTCATCAAGACACCACTCAGCACACTTTTAATAAAAAATCTGATTAAGTCAGTTGTCAATTTCATCACTCGTAGGCAAATTCAAAGATGATGGCCGCGTTGAGTTCTCCCGAGCGGGTTGTGGGGTTATTGCACTGGGTACCACATGATAAAGCCGCATTGAAAGCAATCGAGGTTCCGTTGCTGGGCAGACTTCCAGCAGCACCCGTTGTCGGGATAAATGCGCCATTGGATATCACCGTATTATTCAACGCTGTTGTTAGTAGAACACCGTAATTTACCGCCACTGATGTCGCGGGCAGCATGAACAGAAAGTCACCTGCTTCGGTATTTCCAGTGCCGGAAACTTTAAGGCCTGGTTTTTGTGCGGAGCTTAAAAGGCCCGAACAATTTGATAAGGAAACAACTAAAGATCGTGGATTCATCAGGCTGTCGCCCTGTTTAATCCCTTGCGAACTTATATTGCCAAAATCAATAGACGCAGGGGCGGAAACTTCACAGGTTGGTGATTCAAAAACTGCAGAAAAATTCACCTCGACGGCTTGAGTCGAAACACTCGTCACGGATAAACAGAGGCCCAATACGCAACCAAAAGGCAGCATGTACTGCTTTGTTTTTTGAGTTGACAGCGTTGACATTAATCACCCCAAAAAAATGTTAAGGATAAGCAAAGGTAAATGAAATTTTTCCGCTAATCGCTCCGGCACTGGGTATTGCCTCATCCTTGCCGCGAACTAATCCCACAGTAAATGGCTGGGTAGACATTCCATTATCCTGAGAGATGCTCACCGAGTCCCCTGGCGCAACAGTGCCGTTTGCTGTGTAGAAGCCGGGCAAGTCAGTCAATGTGCCCTGTTTCAACATAAACCCTACGCCTTTTGCTTCTGAACTAGCCGATCTGAATAATCGAGCATCTGCCAAACCGGCAGACTCGCCAGTTACATTTAAAACCGGTGCTATACCTGCAGTTCCTGCACAACTCAGCTCAACATTTAAGTGATGTAATTCTACAGTGGTCATGGCAGATGAAAATTCGGATGCCCTTTTGTTGTCAAATGTGAGATTGCCATTGGGTATTGTCACTTCGCATGAACCATCACTGATATTGGCCGTAATCTGAGTGGTCGCTGCGTACACGACAGCACTGCAGGACAGGTACAGTCCGGTCAGAGCGAAGCAATATTTAATTGATCGCGCCATCGAATCGCTCCATTGCGCCAAAATCATTGATTGCATTCCATACCACGTTGCCGCGCGCTGCATTGACTGAATAAACATGGCTGCCAAAGGGCGCAATCATGCTGCTGCCATTCATGACATCCAGTTTTACCGACGTCCCAGCAATGATAAGTTTGGAGATGGAAATGTAATAAGGGGTGGGGTTACTCACTTTGGTCCCCTTGCCATCGCTGGTAAATTGCAATTTACCCATGGCTTCTTTTTGCGTCATTCCTAGATTGCCAGGGCGGTAGAATAGTTTTACGGTATTTCCCGTAGCAATCTGCAGCGCGCCATCTAAAGAGGTAGAAGACTGCGCATTACCCACCTTGCTTGTAGGTATTGCCATTGAATTAAAATAAAACACTGACTCGCGATCGTTCGGGAGTGAACCAGAGGCCTTCAATATCCTGACTTTGTTAGTGGTGCCTGGCTCAATGCGGGCTAATGCCGGGGTCACGACAAATGGTGTGCCTACTGCCTTCCCTGAAATATCTGATGAAATATCGATTTTGATAAGATAAGGTTGGGCAGTAGAAGTGTTGTTAATATCGACACTCTTGCTGCTTTCATCCGCATTGAAGATAATACGCGATGCCCCCACACTGGTACTGGCCAAAGCGGGCTGTACATTGGCTAATGCCAAGACCATTGCCAGCCCAAAAAACCGATTGATACTGACCATCTTCATGTCCTTAAAACCATAATAAGAGAGGCGAATAATCACCTCTCCCATGCTCAACCAATAGGCTTAATTATTAACGTAAGAGATTTTGATGGGGGCGGTGTAAGGCCCAGGGATCACAGCACCTGTATTCATAACGGTCATGCCGACCTTGAATGTATAAGCCAAAGCACCTGTCTCATCGGCAGTCACTGGCATACTGGCGCCGTTGTACACTTGGGTCGTGCCATCGGTTTCTTTCAACATAAAACCCGCTGACTGATTCAGGTCGCTGACAAAGATGTTGTTATCAGAACCCGGGCTCAGCCCCGTCACCTGAAGGGCGCCAACCTCATCTTCAGTGCAGTTTGCCAACGTTACGGTTAACGGCTCTGAACCCACCTGTGCTTTCGCCGTGGTGAAACCAGTCTTGCTGAAAGAACCGATGTTCAAGGATGACGCACCCTCGTTGGCGGTTACTTCACACGTCGTATTAACGATAGTGCCTTTGAGCATCAAGTCAGCCTGTGTAGCGGCTTGAGCATGACTTGTCACGGCCAAGGCGAATGCAATCGGGGCGAATACGAAAAGCTTCTTCATAGGAATTCCTTAAGATTGTTTTGATTAAAGTTGAGTTGGATCAATAAATGTAATTGACGACAAACTTATAACTTGGCAACCCACAAAAATACAAAAAAAAATTGCTATGAATCGATTTTTTAAGATTATTCTGTCTTCAATCTGAACGCTTGCGTTATGCAATAGTTAATAATTTACCGTTTAAGCATTTTGAGAAAACTCTCAAAATGACTTGGGGATTTTCTGAAACTTGTATCTTGCACAAACTGAACAGTTGAGCTGCGATGCACAGATGTCCTAAGCCGTCGCCCAAGAAGCTTGCAAACGTAAGTTGATCCGTCGGGAGTGCGTCTTGATCGAGATCTATAAGGTCACGTCCTGGCAAGGGCTGATTGCTTTGATCGAGCCGCATTTTCCAAATGGCAAAGGAGGGGGGGGGGGGTGGACGCGCCCAGGGTGATGTCAGACTTACGTTGACGAGCGGGATATACAAGCCCGCTCGCGTCAACAGTGTGACGGCGGCGGGCATTTCGCTATAGATATTTTGAGTGCACCTCTGCTTCCTGAACAGGCTACGCTGTGGCTAGCCCAATACGGGTGAGTTCAGATACTGCCCGGGCCTGCTCCAGTATTTGCTGTTTCCATGGATCGGTATCTATATAGAAGGCATCGCGCAGTTGATGTTTGATCCGTAATCGTTGCGCTTCACCGGTATCAGGATGATTTTGCAGCCACTGATCAGCACTCAGTGCCTTTAGCACCAATGGCCCGGGCTTGGTGCCAAACTCCAGCGTCAAACCGTTGTACTGCGCGTGTGGGCATTCTTGCATCACGCCCAGATCCAGGGTGCCATCCAGCACGGCGGATGATGAAGTGCCATCTACACTGGTGGTTACTTGCGCGCCCCACCAGCTTCGCGCCCGCGCAATATCCTCGGGGTCAGTACGCCCTTTATAGATGCGCTCACCAACGCCGTACGGGCCGAGGCCCGTGTGCACATCGATCCAGCCGATGCGTCGACAATGCTGGCCCAGGCGGCGAATGATCTGGCGAACCTGCAGATTGCTCCAGGCTGGTTGCGTGCCGGAAAAAAACAGGCCGTCGGGATTGCTGTGTTGACCGCTGGTGATAGCGGTTTGCAAGGTTTTAACCCCGTGACGCAAGGCATATCCGGCCAGACCGAGGGTACTGAGCAAGGTGGGCGGTTGCCGCTGTGGCATAAGTAACGAGGCGATGGAGCGGTATTGCGGGTTGTCGGGCAACGGCTGGTCGAAGTCAATAAAATTGCGGTTGATATCGATATTCTCTTCATTGACCCTGCGCAGCCAAGAGAAGCCATAGGGGTTGATCGCATGCAGATAAAGCACCGCCAGGTCATGACGGCGGCAGTGCTCCATCCACTCGCTGTTGCGCAGATGATCAATCTGTACGGCTGAGCCGCAGAAACCTTCCACACCATGGACGCCGCTGCTTAGTACCAGCAGGTTAGTGGCTGTTTGGGAGCCGAGAAGTGCCACATCAAGGGCCAGCTCCTCGCCATCCTTACCTGCTAACGGGTGAATGTAGGACTCAACCTCCAAGCCTGCATTTGCGCAGGCCTGGAGGAATTTTTGCCGGGCTTCAGCGTAGCTTTGTGAGAAACAGGATAAGTCCATCAAGCAATCCTTATTGATAGCAGTGATAAGTACGATACACACTAAACACAGTGGCCATCAGATTGGCAATGTGGAACAGGCGTTAACCCGTTAAAGATGCTAGCCACGGCTGCTGATGCTGTGTATCTCATTGCGCATTTCCTTCTTATCACCAAACAACTGCATATATTGGCGGCCTGTGTTGCTGCAGTTTTTTCATCTCATACGCTGGCTGAAGTCAAGATTTCCTATGGAGCACCTGAGGGTTTTAGTACTGTTGAGATGGACAATGCCGCGAGTCATGTCGCTACGTTTCATGGCAAGACATTACCAGGCTTTATCAGTTATTCGATATCTAAAAACGCACGGGTACTTAATGCTCAGCAGTACACTGAAAACGGCATTGGCTCAGAAGACAGTCCGGGTGCCAAGTGGTCCACAAGGGAGAACAGCTGTCTCCCTCGGGTCGAATAGTCAAGCATAATATATCAGTGTAATTAGCTCTGTTTTTGAAACGAGGCAGCCTAAGAGGAGCAGGGAGTATCGAGTGTGCGCAATTGGAATGTACTGATGGTCTGTTCACGTTGCATGACGCACGCGGCAACTGACGTGTAAGTCGCTAAATTTTCATGCGTTAAAAATCACATCCTGAATATTCTATTTAAAAAAATTGGACGTGAGGCAATAGGTGATCAAATCCTGGTCGCTGGTTACCTCCAACTTGCGCATGGCCGCAATCTTCTGGCCGCTGACGGTTTTAATGCTTCTGTTTTGTCCTCTGGCGATCTCGCTGACACTTTGCCCTGAGACAAAAAGACGGAGTATTTCGTGCTCTTTGGGTGACAAAGTCTCGAAGCGCGCTTTCAGCGTGAGCAGGTTCTCAGTTAACGATTCAGGTATGGATTCGGAACTTTGGTATTCCATGCCCTGGACAATAGCGTTGAGAGCGACTTCGATTTCGTTGTGCAGATGCCTTTTTTGAATTACCCCGACCACACCCAGTTCCTGCAAGTGAGTGATGATCAAAGGGCTGGAAATCATGGTCAACACCAGAATGCGCACAGAAGGGTAGCGACGCCTAAGATACTTCACCAGTTTCAGACCGTCCCCATACAGTGAATCTGCCGGCATGCTGAAGTCCGTGACGATAAGGTCCACTGTCTGTTGCTCCATCAGCTGTACCAACTCATCAGAGCCAACTGCCTGGCCAACAACACGAAAGCGCTCGTCGCGTTCAATCAATTCAAGCAGGCCCAGCAGTACAATGGGATGGTCATCGGCGATAACAACATTTAGTTTGTGCATGGCACGGTAACCGTGGGGTTTTTCGAGTGGATAGATCGGCTTCATAGATCAATAGCCTCCTGTTTTTTTAGCAATGTGCCGATTTGGTCCAGCCAGAGGCTTACATTCAGTGTCAATTGAGATGTAACGCCATATTTACCGAGTAAGCGTTCAAGTTCTGTACAGGTATCCGCCAGGGTGTAAGCTTGTACTGAACTCAAAGCTCCTCCCATGCTGTGCAATTGATATGCCAGGGTGGTGGGATTGCCAGTGTCTAGCGCAACTCGAGTCAGCTGGACATCTTCGTTCATCGTGTTGAAAAATAGCTCGCGCATACGGGGTGAGAGCTGGATCTGATCCATACCGTTTGTGGGAACAGAGGGCTGTTCAGACACCAAGGCAGGTTCAATCAGTACGCTCGTGCAGTACCTCAGTAGATGGGTGTGCAGTGCCTGGATGCTCAAGGGTTTGACCATCCAGGCATTCATGCCAGCGGTGATACAGCGTTTGCCTTCTTCGCGCATGGCATTGGCGGTAATTCCGATAATGGGCAGTGCCTTATCCTGTGTTCGCAGGGCTCGGGCCAGGTCATAGCCATTTAGCACCGGCATGTTGACGTCAGTCAGTATCAGGTCGAACAGGCCAGGCATCCACACTGCCAGAGCCTGATCACCATTGCCGGCCACCACCACGGAACACCCCAGGGCTTGCAGTTGTTCTTTGATGATTTCTCGATTGATCGGGTTATCTTCTGCAACCAGCACTCGCAGTTTAAGCTGTTGGTTTTGTCCCGGCGGTGACGTACCGGTGGGCAAACTGACACCGTTTTGCACAAAGCTCACAGCCCAGGCAATCGAACGAATGGAGTTGGCGTCTACCGCCCAGCCATCCGCGACTGGCTCGGGCGGGTTGCGTCCAGCTGGCGTGGCAATAATGCGCGGGCCGGGCCAGTCGTGATGATTGTCCGATGCCAGCATGTCTACCAGCAGTGCCGAGCGGTCAACTGTATGAGCATCGTTGTTCAGCAGGCGAGTGTGTACACCCAGTCGACTGAGCCATGCACAAATATGTTGTGCCAGCTCTGGGGCCGGCGCTCGCACATAAACGGGTTTGGCCTGAAATTTGAACTCAGGGCAATCGACCAGTTCTCCAGGCTCGCGTTGCAACTTCAGTTGCAAGGAAAAACTGCTGCCCAAACCGGGTTCACTTATGACGTCAAGTGTGCCCCCCATCATCTCGCACAGGCGTTGACAGATCGATAGCCCCAAGCCTGCGCCTCCTTCACTGAAGGTGTTGCGCACCTGATAAAAGGGTTCGAACAACTGCACCTGTTGCTCATGGGTGATACCAATTCCAGAGTCACTGACCTGCCATTGCAGGCTGCTGAATTCATCGTTTTGCTCCAGCACCCGAACCCGCAGTACCACCTGGCCGCTATCGGTGAACTTGATGGCATTGCTTAATAAATTGTTGAGAATCTGGCGGATACGCACCGGATCACCGCGCACCCGGTCAGGCAATGTGCAATCAATACAGGCATAGAGTTGCAAGCCCTTGCTCTGGGCAAAGGCACTGTATGTGCTCATGGTGTCTTCGGTGATATCCAGGGGGCAGAAATCCTGGGCGTCGAGAGTCATTTGCCCGGCTTCGATCTTGGATACATCCAGTACATCGCTGATTAACTGGAACAAGGTCGACGATGAGCGCTGGATGGTGTGCAGATACTCCTGCTGCCGCGGTTGCAGTGCGGTCAGTTCAAGGAGTTCCAACGTGCCCAATACGCCATACAGGGGGGTGCGGATTTCATGACTCATGGTGGCCAGAAAATGACTTTTGGCTTTATTGGCGGAGTCTGCAACCTGGCGCGCTTCTTCAAGAATGGCCGCATCTTCAATATGGCGGGTTACATCATGGAAGGCACAGAGCCAGGCATCCTCGCCATGGTAACGGGTCAACACAAAGCCCACTTGCAGATGGCGACCGTCAACGTGCAGTTTGGTTTTGCCTTGAGCCAAGAGGTCATAATGTTGCTTGAGGGCGGCAACAAGGGCTGTCGTGCCGCGCGATTGCTGGGCGAGATGATTCTCGAGCAAGACCTTGAGATCGCTACCGCGCACCACACACAAACCGGCAGGTGCACTTTCAATTACGGCCTGACTGAAGGCATCTCGCTCGGCAATATCGTCATGGGCCTGGCGCGCAGGGATAATGACCCGGTTTTTGTACCACCGACTGAATGCCAGCCCACCAATCAGGCCGACCAGCAGCAGTGCGGCCAGAGCGAGCAAAGCCCACAAGGCATAATCCAGAAAGGTTTTAACACTGATGATATAGATGCCGGTCCAGGGCTTGGTGTCATTACTGCTGATCTGAAACACCAACCCGTCGCTGTTCAGGTTCAGCCCGTCATGCAGGTCTGAGTCCGGTTTGAGTGTGCCGATCACAGCCTTTGCGGTGGGCGCGATCAGGATGAAATGGTCATATACCGAGCGCTGCATGAGGCGCTCGGGATTGTTGATCTGGGCAAGATTGAGCAGCGAAGAGACCACCACCCTTGGGCTGGCACCAGAGATGTGCAGCTGTGTAGAGGGCAGGTCAATATCGATGTAGCTCAGGATGCTTGGGTAGCTACCAGCGCCGGGCATGGCGTTATATCGCAGCCAGTGCACTTGGTTGTCTTCTGCTGGCACCGTATTGCCGGGCCGGGCCTCAAGAATTTGCTGAATGACAGAGGCTGACTCTCCCAGCCGGGTATGGGCTGCACCGCGCAAACGGCCGTGGGCCGGGACGCTGAGCTCAAAGTTGTCCGGAACGTTAAACACGAAAATCTGCGGTGACTGATAGTGTGAAGCGGACCAATACGCACTGTAGTAGTTGGCCAGATGCGCGCCCAGTTCGGTAATTTTGGTGTGCTGCAGGGCCGGGATAATGGCCGGATTGATCTTGACGCTGAAAGGCAGGGAAAACGAATACTCGCGCCCAATATAGACATGATTGCCCTCATCAGGCGCGGCGTCATGCACTTGCAAGGGGGCATGCAGCGACTCAAGCAGCCTGCCCTTGGTACTTTCCCGAGACACGGTATTGAGGAAGGCTTCGTGTTCACGAATGTTCTCCATCAGCCGGGCAAAGTGAACGCCCACACTGTCGCGCTGCTCTTTAATGACGCGTTGAACGCCCCAGTAACTGATGCCTGCCAGTAGCAACGCGAGGGCGAACAGTACGCCAAGACCTTTATTCAGGTGCAGGGAGCTAATGGTCAGCTTATCAAGGAGGGCGTTACGCGGATTCATCAGGCATGCCCCATGCAAAGCGGTTCGTACAATAGAGTTACCCCTCAAAAGTCTTAATATGCACTTGCCGGGCCATCACGCGTTAACAACTGCTGAAACAAGTCGCTGGAAACCGCGTGAGAGATCAAAAAACCCTGGACCTGAGTGCAGTCGATCTTGCGCAAAAGGGCAAGTTCTTGGGCGGTTTCTACACCTTCCGCCACAACGGTCAGGCCCAGTTGTCGTCCAAGCCCGACAATGCTGGTCAAGGCCTGAGCCAGTTCTTCATTTTCGTTGCAGCCGCGTACCAGCGCCCGATCGATCTTGAGCTCGGTAAAAGGAGTAGAGACCAGGTTGATATAGGAGCTGTAACCTTTGCCAAAATCATCCTGGGACAATCCGAAACCCTTGATCCGCAACCGGCAGGCGCCCGCATAAAAGTTGCTGATCTGTAGCGTTGTTGAACACTCCATCAACTCAAAGAAAATGTTCCCCGGCACTCCGTTGTGGTTCAGGACGAATTCGTGAATACGATCGGGAAGGTCATCACTGTTGAGCAAGTGCGTAGGCAGGTTGATCGATACAGGTATGTCATAACCTTGTCTGGCCCATTGAGCCTGGGCCTTCATTCCTTGCTCAAGCATCAACCATAACAGACGCTCTTCCAGATTGGAGGCCCCGAGCGAAGCTAGAAACACCCCGGGGAGCAGCACGCCGTGTACGGGATGTATCCAGCGTACCAGCGCCTCGGCAGCAACGATGCGACCATTGGCCAAGGCCTTTTTTGGCTGAAACCAGGCTTGTAGCTCTGCATTGTCCAGTGCATAGAGCAGTGACTGACGGTCAATATCGGTCAGAGGCGCTGGCGGTGTGGATTCTCGCAAATCTATGAGTTGGTCGATTAGGTTACGCAGGGCGCGGGCCCGTACCGGCTTGGAAATCAGCCCGATTACGTTGACCTCCAGATTGCGTGCTACCAGGCTTGCGGCCATCAGCATACGCCGTGAAGACGAGCTCATAATCGCCAGCGCGGGCCGTGTGCGCAGGGTTGCCAGCTTCTGGATAAACTGCACGCCGTCCATGCCGGGCATCAGCAGATCGGTGAGTACCAGATCGTAGTTGCGCCGTTGCAGGTAGGCGAGAGCTTGTACCCCGTCTTGTGCGCAGTCCAGATGAAAATCCCCCAGTTCATTGAACAGGTTCTGTAGGTACATGAGCTGGAAGGGGTGATCCTCAACAATCAAAATGCTACATGGCTTCATGGGTAGCTCTTTCGTAGGGCACAAGGCATTTAAACAGGGCCTGCAAGCTGAAAGGTTTGACCAGGCAGTGACTCATTCCAGCCGCAAGGCAGAGCTCTTCTTCTCCGAGCATGGCGTTGGCGGTCGCGCCGATGATTGGCGCCACGCAGCCATGGCTGCGTAGCAGGCGTGTCAGTTCATAACCGTTGAGTTTGGGCATGTTGACGTCGGTAAGCAGCAGGTCGAAACTGCCTTGGTGCCAGATTGAAAGTGCCTCTTCGCCATTTGAGGCCAGCTCTACGGTGCAGCCGAGCTCTTCCAGCTGATCGCTGAGGATCAACTGGTTAATGGCGTTGTCTTCAGCTACCAGAATGTTCAGGTTGAGTTTTCGCAGCTCTTTATGTTTGTGATACAGGCTGGGTGTGAGCACCTGTACGCCCTGCGCTGCGCTGACAGCCTGATGGATAGCCTTTAGATTATTGAGGTTGACCTGCCAGGTGCCATCAATGATCTGTGGTTCGTGATTACCGTCGCCAGCGGCCAAGACCACAGGACCGGCCCAGTCCGGCTTCAGCTGTTGTTCAAGAGACCCCGGGTGTAACTCAAGCAAGATAGCCGGTGTTGAACCGTCATGTGGCCGGGAGTGTCCGATCTGGGGCCGTGCGCCCCATTTACGCAGCCAGCCGCTGATCGTTTCAGCCAGTTCGCGCACGGGTGAAAGCACATGAATAGTTTCGGGTAACAGACTGGTCAGGGTCGATGGTAACGCGCTAGCTCTTGGTACTTCCAACGGCAGGCTGAGGGAAAAACTGCTGCCCAGGCCCACTTCGCTCACCATGCGGATGCTGCCATTCATTAACTGACTCAAGCGTAGGCAGATCGGTAAGCCAAGGCCGGTGCCAACGACCTCGTGGGTACTGCCCCCAGTCTGATAGAAAGGCTCAAAAATAAAGGGTTGCGCGGCTTGGGGAATGCCTTTGCCCGTATCTGAAATTTGCCACATAAGATTCGCTCTCTCGCCTTCACGACTCTGAAGGCTCAGGCGCAGTACCACTCGGCCGGAATCGGTAAATTTCACGGCGTTGCTCAACAGGTTGTTGAGAATTTGTCGAATGCGGGCAACATCGCCCATGACCTGGTCCGGCAACCTGGAGTCATAGCAGGCATAGAGGTTGAGCCCTTTGCGCTGAGCGGCGGCGGCATAGCCCTGAATCACTTCCTGAGCCAGGTCCACGACAGAGAACTCACTCAGTTCAAGCGCCAGTTGCCCGGCTTCGATCTTCGATACATCCAGCACGTCACAAATGAGTTGTAGCAACGTGGCGGAGGAGCCTTCGATAGCGTGCAGATAATCCTTTTGCCGTGGATCCAGTTGCGTGCGCCCAAGTAGCTCCAGCGTACCCAGAACACCGTGCAGCGGCGTACGGATTTCATGACTCATGGTGGCCAGGAACAGGGTTTTGGCCTCGTTGGCGGCCTCGGCCATTTCTCGTGCCTGTTGCAGTGCATTTTCAATCTGGGTGCGCGCACTGATGTCACTGAAGGCGCACAGCAGGACGTCTTCGCTTTTATAGCGGGTCGACGTGCAGCTTAGATACAAGTGCCGGCCATCGCAGGTCTCAAAATAGTCGGTAAGCTCAGGTTCGGCACGCTCGAAAGCCCGCTGGATCCAGATAGAACTCAAGGTTTCGCGTTCACCGCCCTGGCCGAGCCACTGCTGGGACAGGGTGTTTTCCAGAACCACCAGGCCATCGACACGCCTTATCACACAGAGTGCGACAGGTGCCGTCTGAATCACGTCCCGGCTGAACAGTTCACTTTCGACCAGGGCTTGTATTCGGTGAATCGTCGGGGTAATAAAGCGCTGCTCCAGACGTCGGATCAACAACCACACCAGAGACAGGCTGAGCAGACAAAACAACAGTGTGCCAAGCAACTGTGGCCACAACGCCTGTATGACTGAACGCAAGTCGATGGAGTAAACCAACTGCCAGTCGGACGACTTGAGTTGCTTGCGGATGACCACATGATCCGGCCACCATCCGCTGCCGACCAGACCAAAAAAGTTCTGCTCTTGTAAGGGCAACAGCCTTTCACCCAGCGCAGGCATCAAGTTATTGGTGAACAGCAGCGTGCCCTGAGAATTGAGCATCATAAATTCCCCTGCGCTCTGATCGCTCAGGGCCGCAGAGACTTCGCTGGCGTCCATTTCCAGTCCCAGCCAACCGGATTGGCGGTCGCGCTCATCCAGACGAATAAAAATATACAGCCGGGCATGGGGGCTGTCTTGCTCGGTCAACCACAGCTCATTCAGTTCCGGGCTGTCATCGCGCTTCAACGCATCCAGCTGGCGCAAAATCGTTTCGGAAAACGCACTCACCGCAGGTGTCGCGTTATACAAACGGGATACTTTGGCATTGTCGCCCGTGCTGACGTACACCAGGTTGACCTGCTTGGCTTTCAGATAATCACGCAAGCGTTCAGTCAACCAGAGGCTCCATTGCTGTTTGGCAGAAGGCCCCAGGAGCAAGTGGATCTCCTCTGCGGAGACTGACACAGCCTCATCTTCCGGCTGGCGGGTGGCTGAAAGGCTGATGCTTTCCAGCAACGACTGCCGCGTAGTGAAAAAAGTATGGGCTTCGGCAATGGCACTGCTCATATAACCGCGGCGTTGGGATATCTCGGTATTGAAAGTGAAGAGTAGAAAGTTATAGGCCCCTGCCAGCAGTCCTGATAACAGGATAATGGCTAATATCCATAATAAGCGTCTGGCCGAATGGGGGGAGGAAAGCAGGGGGGTGATGGAGTGCAAGTACGCTTTGAGTTTCATTCGGATATTTTATGTCGGGTACAGGCTGCTGGATATGAGACGAATCTCAAATCCAGGCAGTGATTAGTTTGCGCCACCACCGTGCGAATATTAGAAGTGTGTTAATACTTTTTTTCAGTAAGCGATATACGCTAGGGGTGCTGCGCGAGCGCTCTGTAGTTAGGTTTGCGTAACGGCTCTTAAATAACAAAAATCCCTCTATTTTTGCTGAATGGACGCTGAATGAGATTCGTCTTATTGTGCAAAGTTGGCACTGATGCCATTCTTTTGGCAGGCAGTAGGAACTGCCTGTTAATCAACTCTAGCCAACACGCTTACTGCTTAAGGCATGGCGTATTTGGTCACTATATTGGAAAGTAAGATGAACTTTAAAGTTGCTTTGATTGCCCTTGGTCTTGCTGGCGCACTGGTAGGCACCGTTCAGGCTGCAGACAACACTGTTTCCAAGAAAATCACCCTGACTGCACAAATTAACGATGCGCTGTTCGTTTCCAAGCCAGACGGTTCGACCTGGTACGGCACTGAAGAGCTGGTTGCAAACGACCACACTCAAGCTTCGTTCTCTAAAACACTGCCTGTGCGTGTTTGGAGCACCGCTGACGACTTTAACGTCACCTTGGCCCAGCCATTGAAAATGTCCAACGGTGCTTACGAAATGACCAACGCTGCTGTAAGCGTTGATGAAAAAGCCCTGGCTTTCGGTACTGCACTGACCATCGAACAAACCGTTGCCGGTGTTGGCGGTTATGACCAAGTGCATGAACTGGCAATCAATGTTGATGCGCCGACCAAGTCTGAAAGTGGCCCAAGCACTAACGGCAGCTACAGCGGTGACCTGGTCATGCTGTTTGAGCCAACTCCAGTAACACAGTAACACCGGCATAAATATTCATTTAATGCCCAGAGCCCCGAAAGGGGCTCTTCTTTTCCCGTGACGGAAGATCAGGATGTTTTTGCATAAGATCCCATTTCAACTGCATATATTGGCGGCCTGTATTGCTACAGTTTTTTCATCTCATACGCTGGCTGAAGTCAAGATTTCCTATGGAACACCTGAGGGTTTTAGTGCGGTTGATATGGATAACACTGCGAGTTATGTCGCGACCTATAACGGTAAGACATTGCCGGGTTTTATCAGTTATTCCCTAGCGACCAACGGACTCGTCTTCGACGAGAAACAGTATGCTGAGAACGGTATTGATTCCGACGATAGACGCATTATCGAACACGTCCTGTCAAAGATTGACTATAAACAATGCAAGGACGGTTGTGATCTGCGCGTGGCAGACCATTATGTCACGCTGGACAAGACACGCCGCACACTAAATATTCGTTCATCGCGCGAAGATTTTCTCGCGCCTGAAACCACCTGGGGGCTGATCAATAATCAGTCTCTGGATATACGGGGTTCGTCCGAAAGTTATAAGGCCTTTAACTTGAACGGCAACACCTGGTTTGGCTTGCCGGGCCGTAGTTTCGGTTATATGAACTGGTACGCTAACCGCAGCGAAAACCGTGGTCAAAGTAGCCGCGATCAAGGTATATCGTCCTATTATCTGCAAAAGAACTTTGCTGACACCTATGTACGCGCCGGTAAGCAAAACAGTATCGATTATGGTTCGGGTTCGGTCAGCACTGTGCTGTCACCCAGTTTTGACCAGTTTATTACCTTGGGTAGCCAGGGCTATATGCGCAGTAACCAGGACGTAGGCTCGCTGGTGCTGTTCTCTACGGCCGAAGGCAACTATGAGTTTTACCGTAATGGTCGCTTGATTCTTAAACGTCCGGCTATTTTGGGGCGTAACGAAATCAGCTTTATGGACCTGCCGGGCGGCTACTACCCGATAGAGATTCGTCTGGTCGATCGCAATGGTAACCTGGTCAATCAAGAAACACAGGACATCAACAACCTGAATTTCGGCGGCGCGGGCGCCAATTCCTGGCGCGTCACGGCAGGGCAGGATATGGACGAGGGCGGGCAACTGCTGGAGGCCGCCGTCAGCCGTAATATGAGTCAGTTTTATTTAAACGCAGCGGCCGTTTCCGGTGAAAATTCTGATTGGGCCTCTGAAGTCAACGTTACCCGACCTTCCTCTTTTGGCACGCTCAGTGTCGACCCTACAGTGGGTGTCTTGAGCGGCGAGAATGGTACGGGGGGCTATTTCAACTTGAATATGAACGACCCGGTATTGGGCAACCTGATGCTCAGCCGGTATCAGAACACCGATGTCTCGCGTTTTTATTACGGTACACCCAGCTCCAGCCTTTCTTACAGTAAAAACGTAGCGGGAGTCACCCTTGGCTACAACTACCGGGATTATGGCCGCGGGGAAACCCAGCAGGTTGAAGTGCGCTGGAACTATAAGCCTAACGGCTTATGGTCAACCTTTGCCGCTGGCGTGCAAAAAGGCAACTCCATGCCGGGCGAGAGTGATTACACCGTTTACCTGAACATGACCTGGATGCTCGACAAGTCGCAAGCCAGTGTGCGTGCGGCGCAGTACGGCGGCAAAACCCAGCTGAGTGGCGATTATCGCAAGGACTATGACGACAGCTTTGGTACCACCACCGCCGGCGTCACGGTGAACCGCATAGACAGCACCAATAGTTTCAACGCTTACGGCAGCCGCTCCGGCACCCGTGGCGATGCGTCCCTTAACGTGGGGCACAGTGATGCGGCGAGTAACGTCGACTTCAACTACCGCGGCATGTTTGCCGCCAATGAAGAGGGCATTGCCCTGGGGCGTTACAGCAACGGTGGCAGCGCCATGCTCTTGCAAACCCCAGCGCTGGGTGAAACGCCTTACGGCTTCAGTGTCGAAGGTCAGCCTGTTGCGGGCGGTGGCACCTATGCCGTGCCACTGGGTCAATACACCGATGTGCCCTTTGCTCGGGTTGCCAGTGACAGCGAGAACATGGACATGAACATTGAAGTGCCAGCGAACATTGTCCGGGCGCATCCGGGCCAGGTGTACAACGCCAAGGCCAAGGTCGATATCAATATGGTGTACAGCGGCATTCTGGTGAATGCCAATGGTCAGCCTGTTGGCGGCACGATTCAGGAGACCGGTGATATGGCTTACGCCAATGGCCTGTTCTCGATCAGTAGCAAAGCGATACTGCCGCATATTTCGGTCGACGGGGCGGGGCGCCGTTACACCTGTGATTTGTCCAAACCGGTGAAACCTAGCCATTACCTGTGCCAGTAAGCGCAGAACCTGACAGGAAGCTTTTATGAAGTTACGTACGATGTTGCTGAGCCTGATGTGGCTTGGCTCGAGCCTGGCCCAGGCCGAAGGCGAGTTGATGGTCATGCCGGCCACCCTCAAGGTTTACAACAATCACGAGCACTCGGTGAACGTAAAAAACCTCGGTGATGCGCCGTTGTATTTGTCCATCAGCTTGCAAAAAGTGATGAACCCAGGTGAGTCGCCGGAGATAAAACAGCCGCTCAGCGCACTTACACACCCTGGAATGCTTGCCAACCCTGACAAGCTCACCTTGGGGCCAGGGCAGAGCCGCGCGATCAGCCTCAAGTCGCTGGTCGAGCCTGAAGTCGAAACCTTGTACCGTTTGTATATCGTTCCAGTTCGGTCGATGCAGGTAGAAGAAGCACCTGAGGACAAAATTACCGCGCCAATGTCGGTCTCGATCGGTTATGGCGTATTAGTTCGCCATATGCCGCCCCCTGCTAAACAGCAAACTGGTTGGACACATCGCTGCATAGACGGTGGTGTGACGCTGGAGAATACGGGCAATGTAAGTTTGCAATTATCGGAACTTGAGAGGGCAGGCGTCAAACAGACAAAGTCCAAAGTTGCCTTATTTCCGGGAACGCCCCAACACTTTACCACCTCGCCGCTCAAGTTTGTTATAGACAATAAAATGCAGACGCTGGAGTGTTCCAAATGAAACGCCGTATGGGATGCGCTTTTAGTCATCTAAAAAAGGTGCAAGACAGGACTCGCAGTGCGCGATCCCTGTCGTGTATGGTCAGTCTTTTTGTGGTTGTTAATGCGCTGGCGCCTGATGAGGCATCAGCGGCTCAGTTCAGTCAAAGATTAACCAATGGCTTTACCAACTGCACTTATTCACGAGGTCCGAGCTATACGACTTTCACAGTGACCATGAATTTATTGTCGACTGGCTGGTATGTTGGGATACCGTACAATTTTTATTCATGGGGAATGGACCTCAGTGTTTATGATTCAGAAGGTTATCTCTCGCGGCCACTTCCTAAACCTGGACAGCCTGGACCAGCCACCAGCGTTAGCATGAATGGCGCTCAATCGATGGGCACGTATAATACCCCGGGTTACTTACTTAATTATTATACACATGGTGTTGCTAATTGGGGTGATCCTTGGTTTGTCGGCCCTGCCACTATAGAAGTTCAATTTGCGAATTATCAAATTGACCACTGGCCTGCTATCGCTCTGCGGGCGTCATTCGTTTATTCGGGCAATTCTGGTGATGGATGGGGTAACTATGTATGGGACTCGTCCGGCTACGTGTATATTGCGGCTGGTAGCAAAGGCTGTCAGACATTGGCAAGTCCAGATTATCCACCGCCAGCTGTTAGCCCTCTGGTGACCATGACAGCACCGGATTGGGACTTGGGCGAGTTACCCAGAGGTGAAGAAACGGTATTGACACTGCCTGCGACCAAGGATCAGCTGTGTTTCAGTTACGAAGGTTCAAGGCCTATTGCCAATCAGAAGTATTTGATTAATGCGACAAATGCCAATGGCTTGTCGGCCGACGGTAGTTATTTGCTAAAGAGTTTGGAGGATAGTTTGCGGACGGTTCCTTACACACTGACACTTGCCAATAGCACTGACTCCGTATTGTTACCCAATACGCAAAATCGTCTGTTTTCGTTGGATAAAGGAGGTAGAACATGCTTTACGCCCACGTTTAAGGCATACCCAGACAAGGCGGCTAAAGGCGGCGCTTACAGCGATATATTGACGTTTACTGTAGTTGCTAAAACTTAAATGGACAGGTTGATAAGTTATAGTGCAAGCCTGATGTTGGGCTGGCTATTGATGTCCCCGATTCATGCTATGGCCGCGGGTGTATTGAAACTCTCAGCTACGGAGTTGCGGTTAGTGCCCGATCAGCGTCAAGGCACGCTCTACGCTTTGAACACTGGGGACTCGCCCCTCTACCTGGACGTGGAGCAAGTGCTGGTACTCAACCCCGCTGAGAAGTCGGAGCAGTTGCTGGATATCAGTCAGGTGCCCAACCCCGGCTTGTTGGTGACACCCACCCGACTGGTGTTGGCACCCGGGCAAAAATACCGGATGAACATCAAAACCCTGGTTACACCCGTTAGCAATCAGGTATGGCGCGTGACCTTCAGGCCCAGAGAAAACGTGATCGTCCAAGCACAAGGGCCAGAGGGCGTCTCCGCCCCCCTGTCGGTCAGCGTCGGATACGGCGTGGTTATTTACCAGTACACGGTAACTCCCCAGATTAATCCTCAACAGGAGTAGCACATGAACAAAGTAGCATTGGCCTGCCTGCTGACGACCCTGGGCGCATTGCCAGCCGGGGCAGTTGCAACGGATATCATTTTGCAAGGCAAAACCAGCAGCACGATTACTGCCACAGTCAGTACCAACAACAACTTGCTGGTGACCAGCGACACGGGTGGCTGGTTCGACCAAGGGCTACAAATGTTGCAGCCGGGCGGGTGGGATTCGCCCTATGAGGTGCAAGCCCGTTTGAAAATTGTCGCAACCGACAGGAATTTTCAGGTGCGCCTGGATGAGCCCTTGGTGATAACCAACGCCAGTAATGCAGCGCAAGTTTTCCAGCAACCCAAAGTGGAGCTGAGTGCAGAAGGCCAAGGGCCCAAAACCCTGGCCGTCGCCACGCCCACTGCCTTCGAAAACCCTGTGCAGAATATCGCAGGTGAGGATTCTATCGGCTATTACGCTCTCAACGTCTCGGCCTATCCTCCGGCGGGTACGTTCAAGGACACCAGCGGCACCTACACGGGTGTGTTGTCGTTGACCTTTGAGCCGGTGATTTCAAATCCTTGATATTCGCCTGTTGCACTCAAGCCTGCCGCAGCGCTAAGGGCAGGCTTCAGTTTTTCGAGAAACCTATGAAACCATTTATCAACAACCTTGTTTTCATCCTATGCGGGCTTGCTTTGGCCTCGCCAGCCTCGGCTCTGATCAACGTTACGCCGTCGGTGACTGATGTTTGGGATAAACCAGTCAGTCTGGACATTTCCAACGACGGCGATCGACCAGAGTTTGTCTCGATTACTCTGTCGCGCTTGCTTAACCCTGGAGTCGAATTTGCCGATGAGCGAATGGAGGCCATCGTCCAGGTGACTCAGCCGAAGCTCTACGCCACGCCCTTCAAACTGATGCTGGCCCCTGGGCAGAGCAAAAAAATCACCATCAAGCCTCTGCTCCCGGTTGCTGAGGAACAGGTCTACCGCATCGATATAAAACCGGTGGTCAACCTGATCGACCCCAAGCTGAGCAGCGTGGCGGGCAATGTGGTGGTTAACCTTGCCTATAGCTCGCTGGTTCGGCATATACCTCAAAACGAAACTTCGACGTTAACGGTTAAATGTGAAGTGGATGGCGTGCGTTTTTTCGCGTCGGGCACTACGCGTTTCGTTGTAAAAGATGCGACAAGGGACGGTAGACCCATTGAGCCCTTCAACGTGTATCCCAGTGTACCGTTATTAGTGAAAGGCGCGAAAATCAAAGTCCCTCAGCACGCTGGGTGTTAGGTTCTGTACTAAAACCAACGAAACACAGATTTCTGTAAAGTTCATTACCATTACAGACAGGAGACCAAGAGGCGAAGAGGTATGAACTCCCTGACATAGCCTGTGATCTGATTGCTGATATTTTTGTTCAAGCCCGACGCACGAGGCGTCCTCGAATTGATGATCGCTGATGCTCAGCGCTAGAACTGGCTCCGCTGCGGAATTGTCGTGCCTGAAGAGAGGTCTGCTTGCCTACACCTAGAGTCCAACTCACGACGATAAAACGCAAGATGTGTTCATCGCCCGCTTACGCATATCGTGCCAACTCAACCGCGATCCCGCATGCCGATACGTTTCACAGAGTGCGCCCGCTCTTGGTCATGAGAGTGATAGTAGGTGTTCTGAGTGGTGCTGAGATTGCTGTGACGTAGATCTTCCTGAAGGTCTTTTGGATTGCGCAAAGGGGCATCAAAGGTGGCAGAGGTGTGCCGTAGCCAATGAGCAGAAGCGCAACGCAGGCTTTCTAACTCATGGACGGCTCGACCCTCGTTGCGCATATTCTCCGTGGCCTTATCAAAAACGGCTTGGAGGAGGGCGCGGATCTGTCGATCTGACAAACCCGCACGGCCATTGAGTGTTTTGATGAGAGGTGTACTTTCATCTTTAGCAGGCAACTCAGGTAATCCCAGGAAACGCCGATAGCGCTTAAGGTATCGCCGCACGTATACATCCCGCACAGCAATTTTTGCCGCCTTGTTGCCTTTACCAACAGTGTGGTACCACCAGTTCCCCTCTGCATCTAAACGGAAATCGCCCATCGTCGGTTTCCAGTTCTTTCTACCTGCGAGATCGGACACGCGAAGGTACATGGCAAAGAGGGTGGCTAGAATAAACAAAGTACGTTCGTGCCGCAGTGGCTCTTCATCCGCCATGTTTTCAGCGGTATCTAACACATACATGAGCGCCCGAATATGGCCCTCGGAGGTATTACCCCTAAACAGAAGTTGGCCCTGGTGGCCTGACCTCTATTTCTGGTGAGTATTAGAAATGGGGGGATTACCCTCCTAATTTCGCGACGGGCTCAGTCAGCCTCAATCACGATTAGTTTTAAATTTGGAGAGTGGCAAGGCTATGGAAGCCTTTGGAAAGTCAGGAAATACATGATTTAACATAATATACATTATGCGAACCTTCGTATTGGGGTGTCAGGGTCAGTGGAGGTCAGATTTCAAGCTAGGCACTGCCGTTTTCATCGCCCTAAAGGTTCGTACTCTGCAA
>NZ_JBUZTL010000012.1:0-143858 GCF_055408345.1 Pseudomonas sp. B424
CGAAGTCATGGGAGAGGTGATGCAGGAAGCCTTGGCTATGCGGCATGATGCTCCGGCTTCAATTCAATAACCGTGTTGCACTCAGCTCCTGCAACCGCCGTCATTATTAACCCTCGCACATCCCCCTAATTAATAGCGCCCGCATATTGATCCATCGAAAGTTAATGAATAAAAATTTAAATTAATCCGCCCTTACATGTTTACTTGCAGTAACTGTCTGACTACTATTGCGCCACTGTATCCCTGCTGACCCTTTTCAACATAAGGTTATCCTCATGTCCTTGATCAACGAATACCGCGCAACAGAAGAAGCCATCAAAGAACTGCAAGCCCGCCTGAAGAACCTGTCGGAAGACGACAAACTTCAAACCGAGCTGGAATTTGAAGGCAAACTGCGCACCCTGATGGGCGAGTACCAGAAATCGCTACGCGATATCATCGCGCTTCTGGACCCGGAATCCAAAGTAAGCAAAGCACCACGCGGTGTTGTTAAAACCACCGGCACCAAACGTGCCCGTAAGGTTAAACAATACAAGAACCCACACAATGGTGAAGTGATTGAAACCAAAGGTGGCAACCACAAAACTCTGAAAGAGTGGAAAGCCAAGTGGGGCAGCGACGTGGTTGAAGGTTGGGCTACTTTGCTTGACTAAGTGACACCGCGCACGCAGACCTTTTGCGATGCCAATAAAAACGCCAGCTTGCTGGCGTTTTTTATTGCCTGTTTTTTAATCCATGTTATCCGTCGCCTGGCCGAGCCCCACCCGGCGACTCAATGCCTGTGCATATCGCTGCCACTCATCCAGCAGCTTCAACTGCGCCGGTGTAGCACTGCGGGAGAGCTCGTCTGCAGCCCGGGTGAAGCTGTCCAGGGTCATGGGCGCCCCCATGGCAGGGTCCGACAAACGTTGCTGGCAGAATACATGCCAGCGCTCCAGTTCTTGCGCACTCAAGGTATGGGGAAAGTTTCGGGCACGGTAACGAAATAACAATTCGGGCAAGCGTTCATCATCAAAGGGCCAATCATCTTTGGCCAATTGCTCGGGATCACTGAGCCGCACTTGCTCACACAGCCGACGGTCCCGATCACCGAGAAAGCCGCCATACAATTGCTGCTCGGGATCTTCACTGGGGGCAAAGTCTTCGCGAGCATAAATAGCGTTCAACTTATCCTGCCAAACTTCCTGCGCCTCAGTAAGGCTGCGGGCTCGCGCTTGATAGAGTGGCATATCCAATTGCAAACGCTGTTGATCCTGAGCACGCACTACATTCAAGGGCGCCACCACCGGACAACGATTAATCTGTATCAGTTTGAGCGGAACCGGCAATTGCCCTTCGGGCAAATCTTCACGCCGGGTATAAAGCAGTGTGCGTAAAGTCTCGGCATCCATATCCAGTAATGGCTGAGGATCAAAGTGCAGATCGCACACAATAAGCGCATTGCGATTCTTCGGGTGCCATGCCAGTGGCAGTACCACGCCGACATAATGTCTGGCCGCAGAGAATCGCCCGGAAATATGCACCATCGGCTGCAACAGGCGAACTTGATCCAGCACCCGCTGTTTAGTCCGTAACTGGAACAACCACTCATATAACTTGGGTTGCTTGTCACGAATCAACCGGGCCAGGGCAATGGTTGCGCGTACATCGGATAAAGCATCGTGGGCCTGACCGTGATCAATTCCGTTCGCCGCCGTCAATCGCTCCAGTTTGAGCGTCACCCGCCCATCGTCCTCAGGCCAGACGATCCCTTCAGGACGCAGGGCATAGGCCGTACGCACTACATCAATCAAATCCCAGCGGCTGTTGCCCCCCTGCCACTCACGTGCGTAGGGGTCGAAGAAGTTTCGGTACAGACTGTAGCGCGTGACCTCGTCATCAAAGCGCAAGGAGTTGTAGCCCGCACCACAGGTGCCAGGCATCGCCAGTTGAGCATGGGTGCGGGTCATGAACTCCGCCTCGCCCAAACCCTTGTCTTCCAGGCGACTGGGGGTGATCCCCGTAATCAGGCAGGCCATCGGGTGAGGAAGGATATCGTCGCTGGGCTGGCAGTAGAGATTGACGGGCTGGTCAATCTCATTGAGCTCAAGGTCGGTGCGGATACCGGCCACTTGAACGGCCCGGTCGGAACGCGGGTTGATACCGGTAGTTTCGTAGTCGTACCAAAAAATAGAGGTCACGGGGGGTTCCTGAGCAGTAGACCCCACCAGTCTAGGCGCTCAACCCCTCAGGCAGAAGCCTGCAGAGGCTGAAAGCTGAAGTAGCGCTGCAAGGTGCTGATCAGCACGGCGTACTCGGCAGGCGGCTGATAGAGGATAAAACCGGAGTCATAGCAATGCGGCGTAACATCCTCCCGGCACCACAGGCATCGCGCCGTCAGATCAATAAACTGGGGGCCGCCATCGGTGCCGGGGAGCTTGAGCCGCAGCTCGAAGTTGGCATCCACCAGCATCGGCAGCTGGCTGATTAGCATCAACCCGCCATCCGACACATTGCCCAAATAACCCAAGGGCTTGTCCGTGAACCGATTGAACACCGCCAAGAAAAACCCCAGTTGATGACGCTCGATAAGCCGTTCTATAACCATGTTCAAGATCACTATAAAAGGCCATTAAGCATGGCCGCGCTAGCGCTTTGAAATGCCCTGCCCGCACAGCTGAGCCAAGAAAACCGCCCGCACCTGCCCTGCACGCACTCACCTTGAGCCCTGAGCAACAGCCTGCTCCGAGCGGTAACACCTTTTTTGGATCTATGAATAAACAAAAACCATTCAAACGTAGTTGATAGTAGTTAAAAAAGGGCTAATGACCAGCTTAAATTTCAACCATCATCAAATGGTTGCGGGCAGAGCCTGAGTGGTGGCCCCGGGGCCCGGGATGAATTTCAGAATGCGCAGTGTCTCGATCCGCGCCCTGGCCCGATAGGCATACTCGCTCTTGGGGAATTCGTTGATGATGTATTGGTAGGTCTGGGCCGCATCCAGGTAGAACTTCGTACGTTCCAGACACAACCCGCGCAGCATTGCCGTTTGCGGCCAGATATACGGACGGCTGCGGCTGTCGCGATCAACCTCGGACAACTCCAGCATCACCGCTTCGCAATTACCCCGGTCATAAGCACGGTAAGCATTGTTCAGGTGGTGGTTCATCGACCAGCGGGTACAGCCGCTCACACTGGCGACCAACAGTAAAACGAGCAAAATTCGCATGGGTATCTCCTGTTCTCAGAAGTGTATCGACCCTATGGGCAAATTCTTCAGGGCAACCGACCCGATGCACCACAACTTATGCAGAAAGTAGTGCAGAGGAACAATGACTACAGCCAAAGACCATAGTAGCCTTTGGCAGCGCTTGAACTCAGGAGTCTCTGCATGTCTGTTCGTCGAACCAAAATTGTTGCCACACTTGGCCCTGCCAGCAATTCACCGGAAATGCTGGAACAGCTGATCCTCGCTGGCCTGGACGTTGCCCGTCTGAACTTTTCCCACGGCACTCCCGATGAGCACAAGGCTCGTGCCAAGCTGGTGCGTGAAATCGCCGCCAAGCATGGTCGCTTCGTTGCCCTGCTGGGTGACCTGCAAGGCCCGAAAATTCGTATCGCCAAGTTCGCCAACAAAAAGATCGAGCTGAAGATCGGTGATCAATTCACCTTCTCCACCAGCCATCCGTTGACCGAAGGCAACCAGCAAGTCGTCGGCATCGACTACCCCGACCTGGTCAAAGACTGCGGCGTAGGCGACGAGCTGCTGCTCGACGACGGCCGTGTGGTCATGCGTGTAGACACCGCCACCGACGACGCGCTGCACTGCACCGTGCTGATCGGCGGCCCGCTGTCCGACCATAAAGGCATCAACCGTCGCGGCGGCGGTCTGACCGCGCCAGCCCTGACCGAGAAAGACAAGGCTGACATCAAGCTTGCTGCCGAAATGGAAGTCGACTACCTGGCCGTTTCGTTCCCGCGCGATGCTGCGGACATGGAATACGCCCGCCAATTACGTGACGAAGCTGGCGGTACCGCCTGGCTGGTTGCCAAGATCGAGCGCGCTGAAGCGGTCGCTGATGACGAAACCCTCGACGGCCTGATCAAAGCCAGTGACGCGGTCATGGTTGCCCGTGGCGACCTGGGCGTTGAAATCGGCGATGCCGAACTGGTAGGCATCCAGAAGAAAATCATTCTGCACGCACGCCGCCACAACAAGGCAGTGATCGTGGCAACCCAGATGATGGAGTCGATGATCCAGAACCCGATGCCAACTCGTGCAGAAGTGTCCGACGTTGCCAACGCCGTTCTCGACTACACCGACGCCGTGATGCTTTCGGCTGAAAGTGCTGCCGGTGCTTACCCGCTGGAAGCGGTGCAGGCCATGGCGCGCATTTGCGTCGGCGCCGAGAAGCACCCGACCAGCAAAACCTCCAGCCACCGCATCGGCAAGACCTTCGAAAGCTGCGACCAAAGCATCGCGCTGGCGGCCATGTACACCGCCAACCACTTCCCGGGTGTCAAGGCGATCATCGCCCTGACCGAAAGCGGTTACACGCCGTTGATCATGTCCCGCATCCGTTCTTCGGTACCGATCTACGCGTTCTCCCCGCACCGTGAAACCCAGGCGCGCGCAGCGATGTTCCGTGGCGTTTACACCGTACCGTTCGACCCGGCATCCCTGCCGCCAGAAAAAGTCAGCCAGGCTGCCATCGACGAACTGCTCAAGCTGGGCGTCGTACAGAATGGCGACTGGGTCATCCTGACCAAAGGCGACAGCTACCACACCGTGGGCGGCACCAACGGCATGAAGATCCTGCATGTCGGCGACAAAATGGTCTGAGCCTGAACCGGCCCCAGCCCAACAAAAAAGCCCCGCCTGAGTGATCAGGCGGGGCTTTTTTATTTAGCTGCGGGTTAAAAAGGCATCCGCCAGCAATCGATTGCGCGCCAGCCCCGCCAGAAACAAGCGCTTGGCAAACGCCTCGACACTGTCGGGGTGGCCGCAGACCAGGGCGTGGGTCTGGCGCGAGGCAAGCCGCAGCTGCCCCAGGAACTCCGGCAACTGCGCACGCTCAAGCCACTCGACCTGCAGGTTCGGATGATCGAGCGCCAGGGCCTGCACGTCGTCTTTGAGGTAGTGCCCGGTGCTGTCCCGGGCCACGTGGACCAGCCGGATCGGCCCCTGATGATCCTGACGCAGGGCTTCGCGCAGCACACCAAACAGCGGCCCCAACCCTGTGCCGGACGCCAGCAGCCACAGCGGCTGCTCCTGCCAGTCCGAGTCATAACGCAACGCACCGCCGCGAAGCTCGCCCAAACGCACCGCATCACCGACTTTAAACTGCCGCGCCGCGTCGACGAACTCGCCGGGGTGGGCACAATCGATGTGGAACTCCAGAAAACGGTCTTCTTCGGGCAGGCTGGCCAGCGAGTACGGGCGCGCAACACCCCCGGCCGTCCACAACACCAGGTGCTGGCCGGCGCGGTAACGCAGAGGGCGCTGCGGCAACAGTCGCAAGCGCAGCACGGCAGGGCTCAGCCAGTGGAGCTCGGCGACCTCGGCCGGCAAACCGTCACGGGACGGATCGAACGTCTCCAGCACCAGGTCCTCTACCACCTGGCACTGACACGCCAGGCGCCAGCCTTGCTCGCGCTGCCCCCGGGCCAGCGCCTCGGGCTTGAGGTCGGCCGGTTCGCCACGCACACAGCGCACCAGGCAGGCATGGCAACTGCCGGCCCGGCAACTGTAAGGCACCGCCACCCCGGCCTGATTCAGGCTATCGAGCAGATTGGCGTTCTGGGCAACCGACCAGTTCCGGTCGGCGACGTGTAGTTCGGGCACTCAGGCCTCCGCAGGGTAAACCGGTGAGAGCGGGCTTGCTCGCGATTGCATCACCGCGGTGTACCAGGTTCACCGTGTAGCCTGCATCGCGAGCAAGCCCGCTCCCACGTGGGGTATATGTTGATTGATAGATCTTTATCGCAGCCTTCGGCAGCGGCTACAAGTTTTGCCTCTACGGGTGTATCAAAGAGTGTGCCGGGTTATACTGCCGCGCCTTTTTTGTACCGGTCATGCGTGCCCGGTATGCCCAGCAAAGATGTTTTCGACAGACCGAAACACAAAGGTCGCAAACACCTTATTGATTGAATGTTCCCGTCTTACAGAGGAGCGCGACCCATGACCGTGATCAAGCAAGACGACCTGATTCAGAGCGTTGCTGACGCCCTGCAGTTCATTTCCTACTACCATCCCGTGGACTTCATCCAGGCCATGCACGAGGCCTACCTGCGCGAAGAATCGCCAGCAGCCCGTGATTCGATGGCGCAAATCCTGATCAACTCGCGCATGTGTGCCACTGGCCATCGCCCGATTTGCCAGGACACCGGCATCGTCACCGTGTTCGTGCGTGTGGGCATGGATGTGCGCTGGACTGGCGCCACCATGGGCCTGGACGACATGATCAACGAAGGCGTGCGTCGCGCTTACAACCTGCCGGAAAACGTCCTGCGTGCTTCGATCCTGGCCGACCCGGCAGGCGCTCGTCGCAACACCAAGGACAACACCCCTGCGGTCATCCACTACTCCATCGTCCCGGGTAACACTGTGGAAGTGGACGTGGCGGCCAAAGGCGGCGGCTCCGAAAACAAGTCGAAAATGGCCATGCTCAACCCGTCCGACTCGATCGTTGACTGGGTGCTCAAGACCGTTCCGACCATGGGCGCGGGCTGGTGCCCACCGGGCATGCTCGGCATCGGCATCGGCGGCACCGCTGAAAAAGCGGCAGTGATGGCCAAGGAAGTGTTGATGGAGTCCATCGACATTCACGACCTGATCAAGCGCGGTCCGTCCAGCCGCATCGAAGAGATGCGCATCGAGCTGTTCGAGAAGGTCAACCAGCTGGGCATCGGCGCCCAGGGCCTGGGCGGTCTGACCACCGTGCTCGACGTAAAAATCATGGACTACCCGACCCACGCAGCGTCCCTGCCGGTGTGCATGATCCCGAACTGCGCGGCCACCCGTCACGCGCACTTTGTGCTCGACGGTTCCGGCCCTGCCGAACTCGAAGCGCCGCCGCTGGATGCCTACCCGCAGATCGTCTGGGAAGCAGGCCCGTCGGCCCGCCGTGTCAACCTTGACACCCTGACCCCGGAAGACGTGCAAAGCTGGAAGCCGGGCGAGACTGTCCTGCTGAACGGCAAAATGCTCACCGGTCGTGACGCTGCGCACAAGCGCATGGTCGAAATGCTGAACAAGGGTGAAACCTTGCCGGTTGACCTCAAAGGCCGCTTCATCTACTACGTGGGCCCGGTTGATCCGGTGCGCGACGAAGTGGTTGGCCCTGCCGGCCCGACCACGGCCACGCGGATGGACAAGTTCACCCGCCAGATCCTCGATCAAACCGGCCTGCTGGGCATGATCGGCAAATCCGAGCGCGGCCCTACCGCTATCGAAGCGATCAAGGACCACAAGGCCGTGTACCTGATGGCTGTGGGCGGCGCTGCCTACCTGGTGGCTCAGGCCATCAAGAAGTCGCGCGTCGTAGCCTTTGCCGAACTGGGCATGGAAGCGATCTACGAGTTCGACGTTAAAGACATGCCAGTGACTGTGGCAGTCGACAGCAAAGGCGAGTCGGTGCACATCACCGGCCCGGCTATCTGGCAGAAGAAAATCAGCGACAGCCTGGCAGTTGAAGTGCAGTAAGCGCTTTTAAACGTCAGACATAAAAACGGCCGGGTTAATAACCCGGCCGTTTTTTTATGCCTTGAGACAAGTCATCAGCTGCTTTGTGGGGGAGCAGGCTTGCTCGCGAAAGCCCTACCCCGACTTGCCTGAAAGACCACGTTGCCCGCATCGCGAGCAAGCCCACTCCCACAACAGCCAAACCCGCCAGTCGCTTAAAACGCGTTACGGAAAATCTCCTCAATCTGCCCCTGATCTGCCTTGCGCGGATTGGTAAAGCCGCAGGCATCTTTCAGCGCATTGGTGGCCAGGATCGGGATGTCATCCAGCTTGGCCCCCAGATCTCGCAGACCGGCAGGGATTTCAACATCACGCGCCAGAGTACGAATCGCCGCGATGGCCGCCTGTGCGCCCTCCTCCGGGCTCAGACCCCGCACATCGGCGCCCAGCGCGTGTGCCACATCGGTCAAGCGGGACGCGCACACAGTGGCGTTAAAGGTTTGCACATGTGGCAGCAACACCGCGTTGCACACACCGTGTGGCAAGTCGTAGAAACCGCCCAACTGGTGCGCCATGGCGTGCACAAACCCGAGCGACGCATTGTTAAAAGCCATACCCGCCATGAACTGCGCGTAAGCCATGTTCTCGCGCGCTGTCAGGTCCTTGCCGTCGTTCACCGCCTGACGCAGGTTCTGACTGATCAGCTCCATCGCCTTGATTGCGCAGGCATCGGTAATCGGGTTGGCCGCCGTCGACACATAAGCCTCGATGGCGTGGGTCAGCGCATCCATACCCGTCGCCGCGGTCAGGCTTTTAGGCATGGCCACCATCAATTCAGGGTCATTGACCGACAGCAGCGGCGTCACGTTGCGGTCGACAATGGCCATTTTTACGTGGCGTTCTTCGTCGGTAATGATGCAAAAACGCGTCATCTCACTGGCCGTACCGGCCGTGGTGTTGATCGAGACCAGTGGCAATTGCGGCTTGGCCGAGCGATCGACACCTTCGTAGTCACGGATATGCCCGCCATTGGTAGCGCACAATGCAATGCCCTTGGCGCAGTCATGGGGCGAACCACCGCCCAGCGACACAATAAAGTCGCAGTGATGTTGCTTGAGCACCACCAGCCCCGCCTCGACATTGCCAATGCTCGGGTTCGGCTTGGCGCCATCAAAAACCATCGAGTCGATGTCCTGCAACGCGAGCTTTTCAGCGATCAGCGTCGCAACCCCCGCCCTGGCCAGCCCCGCGTCAGTCACGATCAATGCCTTGCGAAAACCATAATTGCGGATCGCATCCATGGCTTCATCCAGGCATCCGTTGCCCATGATATTTACGGCGGGAATAAAGAAAGTGCTAGTCATGTCGAGCCCTCTTGGCGGGTCATTGGCTAAGTCGGTTCCTACAGCTTCCTCCAGACACACTTGAGCAATGTTGATCTGGCTCAACACTTGAGCGTGATAAAGTCCGCCACCGCCACTGCCTTGAGACGATTTTGCGATGACACCCTTCCAGGAATTTGATACCGAACTTGAAGACTGGAACGCATTAAGCGCCAGCACAGCGTGCAGCGGGCTGCTGGTAGGCAACGGTGCAAGCATGGCCGTGTGGCATGACTTTTATTACGACTCGCTGTTCGATAAAACCAAAAGCGTCGCCGAAAAACCCCTCAGCCAGACCGAACTCAGCGTGTTCGAGGCCCTGGGCACCCGCAACTTCGAGCACGTCCTGAGCGCCCTCAAAACTGCGAGCAAGGTCAACAAGGCGCTGGCCATCAACTCGGCTTCGCCACGCAAGCGCTATTACGCGATCAAGGAAGCGTTGATCAACAGCACCCAGGGCGTCCACATCCCCTGGCGCCTGATGCAACCCGAAACCCTGACCTGCTGGAATCAAGAGCTGGCGCGGTATGCCACGGTGTTCTGCAGCAACTACGACTTGCTCGCGCCCTGGGCGGTGATGCAATCGCCCAAAGGCTTTAACGATTTGTTCGATACCCAGGGCTCCACCTTTGAGCCGGGCGCGGCGATGCGCAAAACCAAAGCCACCCGCGTGCTGTACCTGCACGGGGCTCTGCACCTGGTCAAAAACCAGGAAGGCAAGGCGCGCAAGATCACGGCCAATGAGCCCACCTTGTTAAGCAACTTCGCAATCAATCACTCGATCAGCGCACTGGATGACGTGCCGTTATTTGTCAGCGAAAGCACCAGCGAGGACAAACGCAAATCCATTCGCTACAGCGATTACCTGTCCTATTGCCATGAACAGCTGATGACTCATAAAGACGCGCTGTGCATCTTTGGCCACAGCCTGGGCGAACAAGACCGGCACCTGATCGATGCCCTGCAACAGGCGCCGCTCAAAACCCTGTGCATCTCGATCTACCCGCGCAGCGAAGCGTTCATCCGCTTCCAAAAAAACCACTACACGGCGCTATTTGCAGAGAAAAAGCTGACATTGCGCTTCTATAACTCGAAAACCCACCCATTGGGCTACACCCGTCATTCGGTGCCGGTCGAAGAGTAAGCCCTGGTAGTCGCTGCCGCAGGCTGCGAAGGGTAGTACAGCAACCCGTTGTCTTGGGTCCTCGCAGCCTCCAACAGCGACTACAAATGCGGCGGAAATACCCTACTTCACAACTTCTCTTTAACTACCGTCGTCGGTCCATTGTGTTTCACGCTTGCAATCCCTTTTTCCCGGGCGGCCTCGGAGGAATATTGCTCGCTGGTACCGATGATCTGGTGATTGGCGGCCTTGAGGTTGAAGTACGGCTTGCCGTCCTTGGCCTCCTTCCTGTCATAACGCTCGTCCAGCGGGCTGTTGGCCTGCACAGACGCAATCCCGTTCTTGGCTGCCGCCACCGTGGTGTACTGCTCACTCACCAAAATCGTTTCGGCATTCGCCGCCTTCAACACAAACCGAAATTGCCCGCTACTGGTTTTGCTCAATTCGTACCAACCAGACATTGCCTTTCTCCTGAGTGTTTAACGTGTTTGCTTCCCCCTCAGTAAAGCGTGCATGAGGCATTTATCCATTTATCCGCAGGAATTAGCCGGAGCCCGTCGTTTAGAGAGAGACAAATAGCAATGGTTCTCGATACCATTCGCGAATTATTGGCTGTACTGCCCCTCAAGGATTTCCATGTCCCGCCTCAAATCCGACCCATTGGTGGCTGAATCACTGCGCGAGTTCTACACGCAAATTCTGCACTTCCTGCGTAAACGCACTGACAACGCCAGCGACGCCGCTGACATGACGCAGGATGTGTTCACTCAATGGTTGGGTTATCAGGATCGGGCCAAGGTCGAGCAGCCACGGGCATTCCTGTTCCAGATGGCACGTAACCTGTTGCGCGACCACTGGCGGCGCCAGCAGGTGCGACAGGCCGTTCACAGCGAGCACGTCGAGAGTGAACCCGAGCCCTTGAGCGATGAGCGCTATGAACCAATGGCCGCAGCCCAACGCCTGCAGCGCCTGGAACAGCTCAAGGCGGTACTCGCCGAGCTCCCGCCCAGGCGCCGCGAAGCCCTGATGCTGCACCGCTTTGAAGGCTTGAGTCAGGCCCAGATTGCCCAGCGCATGGGGATCTCCGTCAGCATGGTCGAAAAGCACATTGCCTTCGCCTTGCAGCATTGCAAGCAACATTCAAATTTCGCCCTGCCCACCGCGCTTGCCCTGCTCTGCGCCCTGTTTTCGCTGAGCCTCGGCGCGCCGGTGTCGCTCCACCAGCAGTACGTCGCCACCCGGCCCCAGGGCACACAAACAGTCTTGCTGCCCGACGGCAGTACCCTGAGCGTCAATGCCAATACGCGGCTGCGCATCGACTTCGGCGCGTATCAACGCGATATCTATCTGGACAAGGGCCAGCTCTATATCGAGGTGGCCGCCAACAAAGAACAGCCGCTGGTGGTGCATGCCGGCGATGCGAGCATCCGGGTGGTCGGCACCGGGTTTGATGTGCGCCGCAGCCAGCACCAACTGGTGGTCAGCGTCGCCCACGGGCAAGTGGCGTTTATGCCGGATGCCAACACCTCAACGCTGATCAAAGCCCAACAACGCACCACTTACGATTACGCCAGGGCGTCCACTCAAGAGCAAAACCTCAGCCCCGGCGAAGTCGCTGACTGGCGCAGCGGGCACCTGTCCTTCCGCAATCGCGAACTGGCCAGCCTGGTGGACGAGCTTGATCTGTATCGCCCGGGGATGATTCAACTGGCCGAGGGTCCGCTGGGCCGCTACAAGGTCTCGGGCAACCTGAATGTCAACGACCCGATGGCGCTGGTCAAAGCCCTGCCCGCGCTGATCCCGGTAAAAACCGTGCTGCTGGACAACGGAAAAATCCGCATCGAACCGCGCTAAAAACATATGAGAATATTTTGCATTCGCATATGTGGTTTTTTCCGCCCGCCGCGTCTTCCTTCGGTCTGCGTTGCTAACGCATGTCTTTTTGGCCTTTGTTGCCGCACCGGGGGATTTCATGTTTCGCGCACCACATCACTTCTCGCACTTGTGCACACGCCCGACACTGCTCGCCGCGTGCCTGGTGCTCAGCCTGCAAGCCCACGCCGAATCGATCCAGTTGCAACTGCCGACGCAATCGCTGGCCAGTTCGCTCAGTGAGGTGGCACAGCAGGCAAAAATCCAGCTGCTGTTCGATGAAGACTTGTTGCGCAACATCAAGGCCCCTGCGCTCAAGGGCGACTACACACCACAACAGGCCATCCAGTTACTGCTCAAGGGCACCGATTTCAGCCTGATCCAGGTCGATCGCACCTACGTTGTACGGCCCCGGGAAGACGGCACCACCACCAGCAACAGCCTGGAGCTGGGGGCGGTCAGCGTGGTGGGCAACGGCAACGAAGTCGACTCCAGCAACGTCGGCAAGTCGACCATGACCCAAACCCAAATCAATCAGTATCAGGCCAATAACATCCCGAGCCTGCTGGCCACCCTGCCGGGCATCAACCTCGGCGGCTCGCTCAAGCCGGGCGGTCAGACCATCAACATTTGGGGCATGGGCGAAGCCGAAGATGTTCAGATGACCGTGGACGGGGCGACCAAAAGCGGCTTTGAGCGTTACAAGCAAGGCACGATCTTCATCGAACCCGAGCTGATCAAGCGCCTGGAAGTCGAGAAAGGCCCCCACGACATACACACCGGCAATGGCGGTTTTGCCGGCGTGGTGCACATGGAAACCAAAGACGCGGCCGACTTGCTCAAAGAGGGCAAGAATACCGGCGCCATGCTCAAGTACGGTTACAGCAGCAACGACCATCAACAGGTATACAGCGGCGCCGTATATGGCCGCACCGACGATGGACGCGCCGATGCGCTGGTGTACTACACCAAACGCGATGGCGACGACATGAAGCTGGCCGACAACATGCCCGACCCCCGCCATGAGTACCCGGTAAACCCGCGACGCCTGCCCAATACGGCCCAGGACCTGGACGGGCAATTGCTCAAGCTCAACCTGCACCTCAATGACGAACACAGCGTGGGCATGTCCTACTCGCGCTCGAACAATTACCTGTGGGTGCCTTTTTCGGCGGTCAGTTACCCGGCCCCTCCCAGCCAGGCCAACATCGACAAATTTGGCTATGACATCGCCTCCCAGCGGTACTTGTCCAACCGTTCAACCCTCGACACCACCTGGTCGGCCAAATACAAATACCAGCCGCTGGACAACCCGCTGGTGGATCTGGAGGTGAAGTACTCGCACTCCAACACCGAGCAAACCGACAAGCGCGGCGAAAAGTCCTTCACCCAGCCCACCAGCGGCGGGCGCAAGATGGAAACCGGCTACACCGACGACATGCTCCAGATCGAGAACATCAGCCTGTTTGCCAGTGGCCCGCTGGACCATGCACTGACCACCGGCGTGCAAATTCGCAAGCACCAGCGTGATGTGGACATGTGGATGCCGGGGGGGAGCTATGAAAGCGAGAAATACAACTACGGCCACTACCAGCCCAACTTCATGCCCAGGGGCAAGGTCGACACCAACAGCTTCTATATCCAGGACGCCATCACCCTGGGGGATTTCACCCTGACCCCCTCAATGCGCTACGACCATGTGCTCAACCGCGGCCAGGAAAACGACGCACCGTTTTATAACCACCCGGAATTGGGCCATGACTACAGCAACAAGACCTACACAGGTTGGTCGCCTCGCCTGTCAGCATTCTGGAAAATAACCCCCAAGACCGCCCTGTTTGCCGACTACAGCAAAACCTGGCGCGCCCCGGTGATTGACGAGCAGTACGAAGTCCAGGGCATTGGCAGCCGCACCTCCAGCAGCCTGGGCCTCGACCCGGAGCGCATCACCGGCTGGCGGGCGGGCAACATCACCACCTTCGACCAGATCTTTGGCGAGAACGACCACGCACTGATCCGTACCACCCTGTTCCGCAACAAGATCGACGATGAGATTTTCAAAGCCACGGGTGTTGGCTGCGCCGCACAAACAGCCGATGTCAGCATGAGCACAGCGTGCGGCCCCAACATGCCGAATTACCGCAATATTGGCAGCGTGACCATCAAGGGCTTTGAGGTCGAAAGTTTCTACGAATCGACCTACCTCTTCGGCTCGCTGTCGTACGCATGGATGACAGGTAAACACGAAGGCGCCTATACCAACCCCTGGGGTCCAGATGTGTGGGCGCGTGACGTACCCGCGCCGAAATGGATTGCCGTACTGGGCACCAAAATACCGAGCCTGGATGCTCGCGTAGGCTGGAAGGGTGAGTTCGTGCGCAAGACCGACCGCTTGCCGAGCGACCAGTATGGCCCCGGGCCCTTGACCGCATTGGGTGACCGTTACTGGGATCACTACGCCAACGACGGCTACAACGTGCAGGGCTTATTCGCCAACTGGAAGCCGCAACAGGCTTACCTCAAAGGCACCGAAGTCAACTTCACCGTGGATAACCTATTCAACAAAAGCTATCGCCCGATGCTCAGCGGAGACAATGCCTACAGCCAGGGCCGTAATGCCAAGATCAGCGTGACGCGGTTCTTCTAGAACCTGAGAAGTGACAATTCCTGAAGGGGACAAAAACTGTGGGAGCAGGCGCGGGCCCACAGTTTATGTTGTCTGGGTCAGATTTAGCCGGCGCTGAAATTTTTTGTGGGAGCGGGCTTGCTCGCGATACAGGCAGCACGGTGTCTCTGACAAACCGCGTTGATTTCATCGCGAGCAAGCCCGCTCCCACAGTTGATGTGTCTGGATCAGATTTGGCGGGCGCTGCCCCCCACAGATCCACGGCCGTTGATGCTTGTGCCCGACCACACTCAACTCCGGCGCCTGCACCCGGCGCTGGCTCAAATACCGGGTGCAGCTCACGCGCAGGAACGAGGCAAAGGGCTCGGGCCCACAGTTTATGTTGTCTGGGTCAGATTTAGCCGGCGCTGAAATTTTTGTGGGAGCGGGCTTGCTCGCGATACAGGCAGCACGGTGTCTCTGACAAACCGCGTTGATTTCATCGCGAGCAAGCCCGCTCCCACAGTTGATGTGTCTGGATCAGATTTGGCGGGCGCTGCCCCCCACAGATTCACGGCCGTTGATGCTTGTGCCCGACCACACTCAACTCCGGCGTCTGCACCCGGCGCTGGCTCAAATACCGGGTGCAGCTCACGCGCAGGAACGAGGCAAAGGGCTCGGGCCCACAGTTTATGTTGTCTGGATCAGATTTAGCCGGTGCTGAAATTTTTGTGGGAGCGGGCTTGCTCGCGATACAGGCAGCACGGTGTCTCTGACAAACCGCGTTGATTTCATCGCGAGCAAGCCCACTCCCACAGTTGATGTGTCTGGATCAGATTTGGCGGGCGCTGCCCCCCACAGATTCACGGCCGTTGATGCTTGTGCCCGACCACACTCAACTCCGGCGCCTGCACCCGGCGCTGGCTCAAATACCGGGTGCAGCTCACGCGCAGGAACGAGGCAAAGTTGACCACTTCACCCCGGTAATCCATCACCTCTTCGTACAGCTTGGCCACCAACTGGTTGGTGGTCATGCCGTCGTTCTGGGCGATATCACTGAGGATGTCCCAGAACTGGTTTTCCAGGCGCAAGGTGGTGACCACGCCGCAAATACGCAATGACCGCGAGCGCGACTCATACAAAATCGGATCGGCTTTGACATAAAGCTCACACATGGCCACACCCTCTTCTTACAAAGTAATCTTCGTACCGAGCAACCCAAGGAACGCCGCCAGCCACGCAGGGTGCGCAGGCCAGGCCGGTGCCGTGGCCAGATTGCCCTGCACATGGGCCTTGGTCACATCGATATCGATGTAGGTGCCGCCCGCCAGACGAACTTCTGGGGCGCAAGCCGGGTAAGCGCTGCACTCACGACCTTCCAGCGTTCCGGCCGCAGCCAGCAGTTGCGCCCCGTGGCACACGGCGGCAATCGGTTTACCCGCCTTGTCGAAGTCACGTACCAGCTCCAGCACTTTTTCGTTCAAGCGCAGGTATTCCGGCGCACGGCCACCCGGCACCACCAGCGCGTCGTAATCACTGGCGTTAACCTTGTCGAAATCAAAATTCAGGGCAAACAGATGGCCCGGCTTTTCGCTGTAAGTCTGGTCGCCTTCAAAGTCGTGGATGGCGGTGCGCACGGTCTGGCCCGAGGTTTTACCCGGGCAGACCGCATGCACCTGATGACCGACCATCAACAGCGCCTGAAACGGCACCATCACTTCGTAGTCTTCGACCTAATCGCCAGCCAGCATCAGAATCTTTTTCGCTGCCATGGTACGTGCTCCTTTGAGGTAGACCTTGGGCCACTAAGAGTAGCCAAGGTACCTCCTGAGCGCCTACACGGGTAATAGCCAGGTACTACAGGCTTACTTCAACAAACCATCTGCCTGCAGCAAGGTTTCAAGGCAGTGTTCCTGAATGTTGTAGAACGCCTTGAGCTCCTGGATTTTCACCAACAGTTGCGCCGGGTCCAGCGGTTCGGCGCGTTTGACCGCGAGGATCATCTTGTTTTTGTTGGTGTGTTCCAGGGAGATGAACTCGAACACCTTGGTTTCATAACCGCAGGCTTCAAGGAACAGGGCACGCAGGCTGTCAGTCACCATTTCGGCCTGCTGGCCCAGGTGCAGGCCGTATTGCAGCATCGGCTTGAGCAGCGCCGGGCTCTGGATTTGCAGACGGATCTGTTTATGGCAGCACGGCGAGCACATGATGATCGCCGCCCCGGAACGAATCCCCATATGGATCGCGTAATCGGTAGCAATGTCACAGGCATGCAGCGCGATCATCACGTCGATCGGGGTGGGCGCAAAACTGCGCACATCGCCATGCTGGAATGTCAGGCCGGGATGTTCCAGCCGCTGGGCGGCGTTGTTGCACAGCGTGACCATGTCTTCACGCAGCTCAACACCGGTCACGACACCTTCGGCTTGCAGGCTGTGGCGCAGGTAATCGTGGATCGCAAAGGTCAGGTAACCCTTGCCCGAACCAAAATCCACCACTTTGATCGGCTGGTCGAGCTTGAGCGGCGAGTTGCTCAGGGCGTGGGAAAACACCTCGATAAACTTGTTGATCTGCTTCCACTTGCGTGACATCGCCGGGATCAGCTCTTGCTGCTTGTTGGTGACCCCCAGATCCGCGAGAAATGGACGCGTCAGGTCCAAAAAGCGATTTTTCTCACGGTTGTGCTCAGCTGACGGCACTTCCCGCTCTTGCTGGCTTTTGCCTTTGAACAGCGAGCTTTTGCCCTTCTTGCTGTATTCCAGCTGCACTTCGTCGGTCAGCGTCAGCAAGTGTGCGTTCTTGAACGCTTCCGGCAGCAGCGCAGCAATGTTGGCCACGCCCTCTTCCAGCGGGAAATTCTTGGTGATATCGCGGGTTTTGTAGCGGTATACAAACGACAGGCAAGGCTGATCCTTGACCGTGACCTGCTTGATGATGACCCGCTGCAACTCGGCCTCCGGGCCGACGTACTTGGCCAGCACCAGCTTGATAAAGGAGTTCTGGGCCAGACCGGTTTCCAGCAGGTTCAAAAATTGCGCACGATGATCCGGCACAGACGGGGCGGTGGGAGCAGTCACTGACATTGAAAAAGGTGCCTCGGGGGTGCAGGAGGGGGGGGGGAATCGGAAAAACAATGGCGGGTATTTTAGGCGGGTTGGGCGCGCAGGGCACGGGGTAATTTTAGGTGCTATACGAGAGGATTAGGTTATCGGCTCAATACGTGCCTTTTCGAGTCAGTCAAACCAAAGAGATGCCGGCCGGCAAATGTACAGAGTACGTAACAAGTGAGACATCCAATTAAAACCAATAAAACCTATTATTGACTAAATCAAACAATTACATATAACCATCGCTGGTTCCCGTGCAACATCCATATTGATCACCCGCATCATAGGTGTTGCCGCCAACAATAATACTAATACCAACATTGCCCACATTATGAGGCGGTGGCGGTGCAGTAGGAATTACGGGGCCTGATGGACTGTATGTACCACCGAATACTGGACCACGGCTGCCTCCGCCAGCCCCGCCACTGCTCGTTTCATCGGGCACCACCACAGAAGACGGCAGCAATTCACCTGTATCCGATGTCCAGTTGCAAGACAGCATCATATTCGCATACGCCATTCTGATGGTATTTCGATCAACAATCCTCATATCCGGCGCGCACATATAATCGAGGTAATTGTCGGAAGGCGAATTTATAAAGAAATCACTAGCAGATTTTATAATTTGCTTAACTGCTTGAGAATTTCTAATTGCATGCAAGCCTGCACCTACAGAAACCAATGCAAAAAACCCTACCAATCCAGCGCTTGCACCTGCCAACACAGTCATTGTCCCTATTACTCCAGCGACGTTCCCAACAAGGCTTACTACATCGCCATCGCTGATACCCTCGCCCTCCCTAACATCAATTCCAATTTTCAAAAAGGTTATGGTGCCTGCAACAATATTCGTTGGCACACTAACAATCGGCACATAGGGGCCCGCCAACCTAGTGATTGAAGTAACACTCGCAACGACTGCTCCGGCCTGCGCAGTTTGATTCAAAAGCACCATACCATTACTATTTACTACAAACTGATCAGCCACTGCTGCCGCACCCGCTCCAACAGTAATACCATCATTTAAAACACCTACAATTATTTCTGCCTTTCCCGCCATCTGTTATTCCTCAATTATTGTTTTAAACGCCAGAGTCATCCTGACCTGATCGCACTTGACCGAAGGTGATCGAGCGGCATGGGGGATTCGCCCATCGAACACAACCACTCTCTTTGATTTAGGAAGTACCGCCTTAATAATGTTTTCTTTAGTATCATCGTAAAAAATCAGCTCGCCACCCCAAGAAGTCGGCCAATATTCATTGCAAAATACGATAATCGTTAACCCCGGATGAACCTTATTATCTCGATGAATAATCGTGTCCTGCCCGAATGTCTGCCCATTTGCATAAACACCTAACAAGGTCGCTTTAAATTTATGCAATGCCAGAAATCGCTCCCACACACCCGTCAAAAAACCCCAAGACTGATTGCCCCTCAATTCCTCAAGACTTGACTGACCCAACGGGCGCCCCTTGCCTGCTTTAAATACATGCCAGCATGGCCTCACAAAGGGTAATTCCTCATAGTTTGGCCAGTTATACCGCCACACCGCCCCCTTAAGCTGAACATTGATCTCACTCTCTTCAGCCTCTGTCAAAAAATCATCAATGACATAAACTGAATCGTCAACTCTCTCTATCCTCATTAAATAACCCCTTGTAGCAATATCGATTATAAATACCGCACCTAATCATAAAAAAAACAAAGTAACCTGTCGCCAAGCACGAATAAATAATCATAATATAACCGCCACCATTACTATATTTTGACCACCACTCTATCTGCTGACGGCTCATCATTAATCGAAACTCATCATCATAAACCGCCCATACAAACTGATTATCACTGCCCGAATCTACAGCCACCCACAACCTCTTAAACTTGTAAATATTCAATTCACCAGTCTCAGTATGAAAAAACTCAATCTTGTAACTGTACTCCCCTTTATCGCGCACCACGTTAAAATGCAAACTTGCTTTTGCCTTGGAAATCCTCAAAGGCCCAGTAACATAAGCACTGCGCAACACCAGTTTTTGAGGCACGGGGGGAATTTCAATCAACGCATCCCACATCATTAGACCAACCCCAAACATGACCAGACCACACAAGAACATAAACACCAATTCACAGCGGGTTGCCACATACCCAGGCGGAATATAAAAAGATGATCTCTTCACTTTAGCCTCAAACCCATATGGACTTAAATTAAACTCCAAGCCTTAAACCAGCAACCCTACCGATGTAGGGGGCCATACATACCCTCTGCCCCTTCCCCCATTCGACCGACAACTATTATTAGCACCATGCGATTCTCAACCCCATATTTAGCCAGCAATGATGAAACGTGATCCCTGACCGTAAAATTACTGATACTCAAGCACCGCGCTATATTCTTGTTTGTGCGCCCTTGCATCAACAAATCAAGCACTTGCTTTTCTCTGCACGTGAGGTTCAATCCCTTCCTCCCAAATCGCCATCCCTATGCAGCAACGATAATCCAATACACATTCAAAAACTGACACACAATAAAACCTAGCCATCATTCAAAAAAATGGCAACAGGAATTTTCACAAAATTAAACATCAGTAATATCGAGACCCACACTACCACCCAGCAGGAATTAACTTACAAATACATAAGAAACAAGAGCACAAACTAATCACTATAAAATCCGACACCTCTGAGCGAAGTGTCGGAAACTTCAAAAACAAGCAATTACAACATCACCAACCGATTCGGTAATTGGTTACGCGGCTGAGTTTTAGGTATGTGCTGCGCAAGCACTTCGGCACAGGCATCGATGCAGGTAATAAAGCCTTCAGCCGTATGCCCCAGCGCCACGCGGCGAACGAAGTCGTTGACGATAGTGCCCCAATCGCTGTCGTCCAGATGACGGGATATCCCTTCATCTACAAGGATTTCGACATAACGCTCCGCCTCGCTGACAAAAATCAGCACGCCAGTGCGCCCCTCGGTGTGGTGCAGTTTTTGTTCAAGAAACTGGCGCCGCGCCAGGTTACTGGCCCGCCAATGCCGCACACGGGGCGGAATCAGGCGGGTGGTGATCGCCGGGATGCGAAAGATCAGGCTAAGGAAGACGAAGCTGGCCCATTGCAGCATCAACAGCCCGTAAATCTGCAGCCCGCCTATCAAGAAGTGCGCCAGGGCCGGAACCACCAGGGCAATCAGGCTGGCCCACAGCAAGGGGATGTAGCTGTAATCGTCGGCGCGGGGCGCCAGTACGGTCACGATTTCGGCATCCGTGCGCTGTTCGGCACGGGTGACGGCCTCTGCGACCTGCTGTTGTTGCTCTTGGGTTAACAAAGCCATAAATATCGATACTCGTTGAAAAGTGAGTTACCAGCCGCCAGAAGCTCCGCCGCCGCCAAAGCTGCCACCACCGCCGCGAAAACCGCCCCCTGCGCCGCCACCGCCGAAACCGCCCCCGCCAAAGCCTCCGGAGCGCGAGCCACCCCCACCGGAGTTGCAGATGCCATAGAACTGGCAGGCAGCTACGACCACCACGAACAACAAAAACAGCAGCAAAACCACGCCCGGGTGCTCACCCACGAAGTCACTGCCGTCGCCTTGCCCGCTGGCGTAGGCCGGTTCGGCCAAGGGAACGCCGCCCAGTACCTGCAGGATGGCGCCAACACCGTCGCTGATCCCCTGGTTGTAGTTCCCTGCCTTGAAGGCCGGAGTGATGACCTGATTGATGATCACCGAGGACTGGGCGTCAGTGAGCCGATCTTCCAGGCCATAGCCGACCTCAATGCGCAACTTGCGGTCGTCCCGGGCAACGATCAGAAGTGCCCCGTTGTTCTTGTCCTTTTGGCCGATACCCCAGGCCCGGCCCAATTGGTAACCGAAGTCTTCAATCGGGGTACCTTGCAGGTCGGGCACGGTGACCACGACCACTTGCTCGCCAGTGGCTTTTTCGTGGGCTTGCAGGGTTTGTGTCAATTGCTCGCGCGTAGCGGGATCAAGCATTTGCCCGTCATCCACCACCCGCCCGCTGAGCGCAGGAAAGGTCAACGCCTGGGCCGTGGCTATAAATAGCCAGAGCAGCAGACCCAACCCCGGTTTTAATACGCGCATCGGCACCTCGCTGATTGAAAGGAGAAGGCGTTTTGCGTAGCAGCTGCCGAGGAACGAAGGCTGCGTTCGAGCGCGAAGCGGTCGTGAAATCTGAACCTGAGGTGCATTTGATGCACCGCGATTAATGATTTTGCGACGGCTGCGCCGCCGAACGCAGCCTCGTTCCTCGGCAGCTGCTACGGGTATTGCGCATCAGGTCAGAACTTCACTTCTGGCGCTTTGTCGGCGTCCGGGGTGGTGGCTTCAAAGGTCGGGCGGACCGGCAGGTCGCTGTACATCACCGCATGCCACAAACGCCCCGGGAAGGTGCGAATTTCAGTGTTGTAACGCTCCACGGCGAGGATAAAGTCGCGGCGGGCCACGCTGATGCGGTTTTCCGTGCCTTCAAGTTGTGACTGCAGCGAGAGGAAGTTCTGGTTCGACTTGAGGTCCGGGTAACGCTCGGACACCACCATCAATCGACTCAAGGCTCCCGTCAGCTGATTTTGCGCCTCCTGGAACTGCTTGAGTTTTTCCGCATTATTCAGCGTGCTGGCGTCGACCTGGATCGAGGTGGCCTTGGCCCGCGCCTCGATCACCGCGGTCAGGGTGGCCTGCTCCTGTTTGGCCGCCCCCTTGACCGTCTCGACCAGATTGGGGATCAAGTCCGAGCGACGCTGATACTGGTTCTGCACCTGCGACCAGGCCGCCTTCACCTGCTCGTCGAGGGTCGGGATGGTATTGATCCCGCACCCTGCCAGCAGGCTGCTTAAGGCCACAAGTGCGACAACTTTCCAGCCCAAGGCTCTAACGCTTTGTATTCCCATCGAGTGACGCTCCGAAATAACGACATTAGGTTTATTGACCACGCACCACGCCTAAAAACTCCCGGCAACACTGGATTGCTCGCGGCGAATCAGCTAAAAGACTGCCTGCCATGCAGGAATACTCCAATCTAAAGGTAGGTCAATTCCTTGATTCGAGTAGCACTGTCATCCCTCCAGAACAATATCGCTGCACGAGCGCGGGCTTCCCTCGCTTCAAGTGAGCGGCTGCGCAGAAGAGTCCAATGAGAAATATGTGTTTGCTGGGCATCGTCATCAGCCTGGCCAGTCCCGCCGTGTGGGCACAGACCCCGCCCGCCCCCCTTGCGCCCAAAGACGTGTTTGTTGCGCAACTGCTGCAAAAAATGACCGAGGACGAAAAGATCGGCCAACTGCGCCTGATCAGCATCGGCCCGGAAATGCCCCGCGAAATGATCCGCAAGGAAATCGCCGCAGGCCGTATCGGCGGCACGTTCAACTCCATCAGCCGCGACGAAAACCGGCCGATGCAAGACGCCGCCATGCGCAGCCGTCTGCAAATCCCGATGTTCTTTGCCTATGACGTGATTCACGGTCATCGCACCATTTTCCCGATCAGCCTGGGCCTCGCCTCCAGCTGGGACATGGATGCCATTGGCCTGAGCGGTCGTGTGGCAGCCAAAGAGGCCAGCGCCGACAGCATCGACCTGACCTTCGCTCCAATGGTGGACATCGCCCGCGACCCGCGCTGGGGCCGCACTTCTGAAGGTTTCGGCGAAGACACCTATTTAGTCTCGCGCATCGCACGGGTCATGGTGCAGGCCTACCAGGGCGCATCCCCGGCCCTGGCTGGCAACATCATGGCCAGCGTCAAGCATTTCGCCCTGTATGGCGCAGTCGAAGGTGGACGGGACTACAACACCGTCGACATGAGCCCGACACGCATGTATCAGGATTATCTGCCGCCTTACCACGCAGCCATTGATGCCGGTGCTGGCAGCGTGATGGTGGCCCTGAATTCGATCAATGGCATACCCGCCACCTCGAACATGTGGCTGATGCAGGACTTGCTGCGCAAGGACTGGGGCTTTAAAGGCGTGGCGGTCAGCGACCACGGCGCGATTAACGAACTGATCAAGCACGGTGTGGCCAAAGACAGCCGCGAGGCCGCCAAGCTGGCGATCAAGGCCGGTATCGACATGAGCATGAACGACAAGGCCTATGGCGAAGAATTGCCGGGCCTGCTCAAGTCCGGCGAGGTGCCGCAGAGCGATCTGGATAACGCCGTGCGTGAAGTGCTTGGCGCCAAATACGACATGGGCCTGTTTGCAGACCCTTACCTGCGTATCGGCAAGGCTGAGGATGACCCGGCCGACACCAAGGCCGAAAGCCGCCTGCACCGTGCCGAAGCCCGTGAAGTGGCGCGCAAGAGCCTGGTGCTGCTGAAAAACGAGTCCCAAACCCTGCCCCTGGCCAAACAGGCGCGCATTGCCCTGGTTGGCCCGCTGGCCAAGGCCCCGATCGACATTATGGGCAGTTGGGCGGCAGCCGGTCAGCCGGCGCAGTCTGTCACCGTCTACGACGGCATGCGCACTGCACTCGGCCAACAGGGCACTTTGATTTACGCCCGTGGCGCCAACATCACTGACGACCAGAAAATCGTCGACTACCTGAATTTCCTGAACTTCGATGCCCCCGAAGTGGTCAACGACCCGCGCCCGGCGCAGGTGATGATTGACGAAGCGGTCAAGGCAGCGCAGCAGGCCGATGTGGTGGTCGCGGTGGTGGGTGAGTCGCGGGGCATGTCCCACGAGTCGTCCAGCCGCACCAATCTGGACATCCCTGCCAGCCAGCGCGCACTGATCACGGCGCTCAAGGCTACCGGCAAGCCGTTGGTGCTGGTATTGATGAACGGCCGCCCGTTGTCGATCGATCTCCAGCAGCAGCAGGCTGACGCGGTGCTGGAAACCTGGTTCAGCGGCACAGAGGGTGGCAATGCCATCGCCGACGTGCTGTTCGGCGACTACAACCCGTCAGGCAAATTACCGATTACGTTCCCGCGCTCTGTTGGCCAGATTCCGATGTACTACAGCCACCTGAGCATTGGCCGGCCGTTCACTCCGGGCAAACCGGGCAATTACACCTCACAGTACTTCGATGAGGCCAACAGCCCGCTCTACCCGTTCGGTTACGGCTTGAGCTACACCGATTTCAGCGTGTCGGATGTCAGCCTCTCGGCCAAAACCCTGAAGCCCGGCGCCACACTGACGGCCGGCGTGACGGTAAAAAATACCGGCAAGCGTGCCGGCGAGACGGTAGTCCAGCTGTATGTGCAGGACGTCACCGCGTCCATGAGCCGCCCGGTCAAGGAACTCAAGGACTTCCAGAAAATCATGCTCAAACCCGGCGAGCAGAGAGTGGTGCAGTTCACCCTCGACGAGAACGACCTGAAGTTTTACAACGCACAGTTGAAGCACCTCGCCGAGCCGGGTGAGTTCAACGTGCAAATTGGCCTGGACTCGCAGAACGTTCAGCAAAAAAGCTTCGAACTGCTGTAATTTCGCCCAATTGGCGCAAAGGCCCTGACGGGCCTTTGCGACACTTCTTTTGGGCAATACCCCCTTGACCTTTCCTATCTTTGCACCCGCCTGAAAATGCGTTCGGACAGCGCTGTTTTTTGTGGTAGGGTTCGCGCCCTCAAAATTCAGTACGGCAAGCTTAATTCGGCAAAATTTGGTGACAAACGGTCTAATGCCGTACCCATGGGGCCTACGTCGCTTTTTACACTTTCATACACAAATCAAACATGGATTCAAGCCGAGATCCTACGTTGCAGAGACTCACCAAAACGCATATCTTGTATCTATTCCGCCAGAAAACCCCATATGTAGGGTTTTAGGCAAAAAAGACCAAGCACAACTCAGACGAGATATTCAAGCCCTTTTCTCGCGCCTGTTTGGCTGAACCAAACGTATTCTTGTAAACCAAACCGCTCATGCGGATGGCGACCGCTTTCCAGCATAAAAGTAGGAAAGCGGCCCGGGTGTTGCAGTAAAAATACTGTCACCGCGAAGGAATACGGTTTTAAGCGGTATGCGTCACCCAAGACTTCGGAACGGAAGGGGCTCGAACCCCCCTTCTGTACGTCCCGAAGTTGTTATGCCCGGCTCATCACCGGTTGTAGTGCTTCAGGACGGAACGGTGGGCACCCAAAAGGTGCCCAAACAAACATAGAGAATGTGGAGACACCCCATGCAAACCGATACAACTCGCGAGAACTCGCAGGGTTCTGATTCAAATCTGGATCTGTCTGCGACCGCGCCAGGCCAATTGCGCGTGATCAAACGTAACGGGGCTGTGGTTCCTTACACCGATGACAAGATCACCGTCGCCATCACCAAAGCGTTTCTCGCAGTTGAAGGCGGCAATGCTGCCGCCTCGTCGCGCATTCACGACACCGTTGCGCGCCTGACCGAACAGGTCACCGCAACCTTCAAGCGTCGCATGCCATCGGGTGGCACCATCCACATCGAAGAAATCCAGGACCAGGTTGAATTGGCCCTGATGCGCGCCGGCGAGCAAAAAGTGGCTCGCGACTATGTGATCTACCGTGACGCCCGCTCCAAGGAACGCGCCATCCGCGCTCCGGCCGAAGACGCCGTGAATGCTCACCCGTCGATCCGCATTACCCTTGCTGACGGCACGTTCGCGCCGCTGGACATGGGCCGCCTGAACACCATCGTTACCGAGGCCTGCGAAGGTCTGGAAGAAGTTGACGGCGACCTGATCCAGCGCGAAACCCTGAAAAACCTCTACGACGGCGTAGCGCTGAGCGACGTCAACACCGCCCTGGTGATGACCGCCCGCACCCTGGTAGAGCGTGAGCCCAACTACTCGTTCGTGACCGCTCGCCTGCTGATGGACACCCTGCGTGCCGAAGGCCTGAGCTTCCTGAAAGTAGCTGACAGCGCCACCCACCACGAGATGGCTGACCTGTACGCCAAGGCTCTGCCTGCCTACATCGCCAAGGGTATCGAGTTCGACCTGCTGAACCCGGTTCTGGCCACCTTCGACCTGGAAAAACTGGGCAAGGCGATCAACCACGAGCGCGATCAGCAGTTCACCTACCTGGGCCTGCAAACCCTGTACGACCGTTACTTCATCCACCACGATGGCGTGCGTTTCGAATTGCCGCAGATCTTCTTCATGCGTGTGGCCATGGGCCTGGCGATCGAAGAGAAGCAAAAAGAAGACCGCGCCATCGAGTTCTACAACTTGCTGTCGTCCTTCGACTACATGTCGTCGACCCCTACCCTGTTCAACGCCGGTACCCAGCGTCCGCAGCTGTCCAGCTGCTACCTGACCACCGTGCCGGATGACCTGTCGGGCATCTACCATGCGATCCACGACAACGCCATGTTGTCCAAATTCGCTGGCGGCCTGGGCAACGACTGGACTCCGGTTCGTGCATTGGGTTCGTGGATCAAGGGCACCAACGGCAAATCCCAGGGTGTGGTTCCGTTCCTCAAGGTAGTGAACGACACCGCCGTAGCCGTTAACCAGGGTGGCAAGCGCAAAGGCGCTGTCTGTGCTTACCTGGAAACCTGGCACATGGACATCGAAGAGTTCATCGAGCTGCGCAAGAACACCGGTGATGACCGTCGTCGTACCCACGACATGAACACCGCCAACTGGATCCCTGACCTGTTCATGAAGCGCGTCTTCGATGATGGCCAGTGGACCCTGTTCTCGCCGTCCGAAGTGCCGGACCTGCACGACCTGACCGGCAAGGCCTTCGAAGAGCGTTACGAGTATTACGAAGCGCTGTCCCAGTACCCGGGCAAGATCAAGCTGTTCAAGACCATCCAGGCCAAAGACCTGTGGCGCAAAATGCTGTCCATGCTGTTTGAAACCGGCCACCCATGGCTGACCTTCAAAGACCCGTGCAACCTGCGCAGCCCGCAGCAGCACGTGGGCGTGGTTCACAGCTCGAACCTGTGCACCGAGATCACCCTGAACACCAACAAGGACGAGATCGCCGTTTGCAACCTGGGCTCGATCAACCTGCCGAACCACATCGTCAACGGCAAGCTGGACACCGACAAGCTCAAGCGCACCATCGACGTAGCCGTTCGCATGCTCGATAACGTTATCGACATCAACTACTACTCGGTGCCGCAAGCACGCAACTCGAACTTCAAGCACCGTCCGGTCGGCCTGGGGATCATGGGCTTCCAGGACGCTCTGTACCTGCAGCACATTCCTTACGCCTCCCAGGCTGCCGTCGAGTTTGCCGACAAGTCGATGGAAGCGGTCAGCTACTACGCGATCCAGGCTTCTTGCGACCTGGCTGACGAACGTGGCGCTTACGAGACGTTCCCGGGTTCGCTGTGGTCCAAAGGCATTCTGCCGCTGGATTCGCAACAGATCCTGATCGAGCAGCGCGGCCAGAAGTACATCGACGTTGACCTGAACGAATCCCTGGACTGGGCACCGGTTCGTGCCCGTGTACAGAAAGGCATTCGTAACTCCAACATCATGGCCATCGCACCGACCGCGACCATCGCCAACATCACCGGCGTATCGCAGTCGATCGAACCGACTTACCAGAACCTGTACGTGAAATCGAACCTCTCGGGCGAATTCACCGTGATCAACCCGTACCTGGTTCGCGACCTCAAGGCCCGCGACCTTTGGGATTCGGTCATGATCAACGACCTGAAGTACTACGACGGTTCCGTGCAGCAGATCGAACGCATCCCGCAAGAGCTCAAAGAGCTGTACGCCACTGCGTTCGAAGTCGACACCAAGTGGATCGTTGACGCCGCCAGCCGCCGTCAGAAGTGGATCGACCAGGCTCAGTCGCTGAACCTGTACATCGCTGGCGCTTCGGGCAAAAAGCTGGACGTGACCTACCGCATGGCCTGGTACCGTGGTCTGAAAACCACTTACTACCTCCGTGCCCTGGCCGCGACCAGCACCGAGAAGTCCACCGTCAACACTGGCAAGCTGAACGCCGTTTCCAACGGCAACAACAGTGAAGACGTCGTCGCAGCCCCTGCCGGTCCAGCACCGGTACCAAAGGCCTGCGCGATTGACGAGCCGGATTGCGAAGCTTGCCAATAAGCTGAGCTGGCAGGCGGGTCAAACCGCCTGACTGAAAAACCCCCGTTAAACCCTGGCAACAGTTGGGTTTGGCGGGGGTTTTTGCATTGTGGGGGGCCGCACACCAAAACTGCGCCATAAAAAAAACCTCAGCGAGGTTTTTTTTACTGCGACACGCAATCCAGCATCAGGTCATCTGAATAATGGTCTGCATGATGGTGCTTTGGGTCGAGATGGTTTTGGCATTGGCCTGGTAGTTGCTCTGCGCCTTGATCAGGTCCACCAGTTCGCTGGTCAGGTTGACGTTGGAGTCTTCCAGCGAATTGGACTGGATGGCGCCCAGGCTGCCGATTTTCGGCGCGTCGTAGCCGGCCATGCCCGAGGAGTACGTTTCTTTCCAGGCCGTGCCGCCCACCGGCTGCAAACCTTGCTCGTTGGTGAAGCTGGCCAGGGAGATCTGGCCAATGGCACGACTTTGGTTGTTGCTGAAGTTGGCGAACATCACGCCCGAACCGTCGATGGTCAGGTTGTTGATCTGGCCGGTGGCGTAGCCGTCCTGGGTCGGCGGGTTACGCGAGGAGTCGGTGTTGTACTGAGTGGTTTTGGCCATGTTGATGACGATGCCACCGTCTTTGGCCTCGGCACCGTTGCCGTCCCACTTGCCGTTGATCATGGCACCCGGTTTCCAGCCACTGACCACCAGCGTGTTTTCAAGCTGGTCCTTGACCGGGTTGAGCTGCGTGACCTTGGTCAGCGCACCGGCCGAATCGAACTCCATGGTCGAGGCTACTGGAGGCGTGGAGCCCTGACCCGTCGGCAAAGTGCCATCTGGGTTACGGCCGTCGATCAGGGTGTAAGAGCTCCAGGTATTGGCACCGGTCTTCACCATGTACTGATCCATCGGGTGCGCATTGCCCTGGCTATCGTAGACGGTGGTGGAGAATTTTTTGTTGTAGCTGGTGGCTACGGTGGGATCGAACGGGACTTTGGTCTGATCGATCGCATCGCTGCTGGAGTTCAGGTTGATCTCCGACGTTACCGAGCCTGTGGGCTTGGGCGCCAGGTTCGAGGTGTCGATGCGCAGGTCGGTCAACACGCCGTTGACGATATCGCCGTTCGCATCCACGCCATAGCCCTGCAAGCGTGCAGTGCCATCGGAGCTGGTCACATAGCCGTCTTTATCGGACTTGAACGTACCGGCACGGGTGTAGCTCAGGGAGCCGTTGTCGCTCAGCACGAAGAAGCCGCTGCCCTGAATCCCCATGTCCAGCAGGTTGCCGGTGTTGTTGACTGAGCCTTGACCAAAGTTCTGCGAGACCGCTGCCAGGTTGACGCCGCTGCCGATGGTCTTGCTGCCGATGCCCAGCTTGCTCGCCGAATAAATATCCGCAAACTCTGCGCGCGAGGCTTTAAAGCCTGTGGTCGCGGCGTTGGCGATGTTGTTGCCGGTCACGTCGAGCTGTTTGTTCGCCGCATAGAGGCCGCTAAGGCCGATATTGAATGACATGTTTCTCTCCTTGAGGCGTATGAGTGGGCTTAGAGGCCAATGGTCTGGACTTTGGACATACCAATGCTGCCCAGGCCTGCGAGGTTGAGCATGATCTCGCCACCGGTCTTGCTCAGCGTCACGCTGTTAACCGTGGCGGGCAGATAGGTGGTGAGCGCCGTGGTGCCGGTATCGTTTTTGCTCGACGCGGTGAAGGTGTACGAGCCCTTGTCCAGCAGCACGCCGTCGTCGTCCTTGCCGTCCCAGGTAAAGTCCGCGTTACCGGCTTTCTGGCTGCCCATCTCGAGGGTGCGGACCACTTCACCGTCCGCATCGGTGATGGTGATGACGGGCTTGGAGTCGGCGTCCTTTACCACCACGGTGCCGTTGAATGGCTTGCCGCTGGCGGGGTCCACATAGGCTTCATTGGTTTGCACGATCACCGAACGACCCACCAGCGACGACGCCTGCAACGCCTGCGAGGACTGAAGGCCACCCGACAGTGAGTTGACCGTATCGTTGAGGGTGGTGATGCCTTCCAGGCTGCTGAACTGCGCCAGCTGGGCGACGAACGCGGTGTTGTCTTGCGGGTCCAGCGGGTTCTGGTTTTTCAGCTGGGTGACCAGCAGTTGCAGGAATGCATCCTTGCCCAGCGCCGAGCTGCCGGTCACGCCTTTGGTTGCCGCACCCACGCTGTTGTCGGTGGTCCTGACCTGGGCGGAGTTGGCAAGCACCTGGTTAAGGGTCATGCCGCTGGTGGTATCGGTCACACTCATTTGTGTCGCCCCTTATCACTGACCGAGGGTCAGAACCTTCTGCATCATGGTTTTGGCGGTATTCATCAGCTCGGCGTTGGTCTGGAACGAACGACTGGCGGAAATCATATCGGCCATTTCTTCGACCACGTTGACGTTGGGGTAGTACACATAACCCTTGGCGTCGGCAGAAGGATGGTTTGGCTCGTAACGGGCCTGGAGTTCGCTTTGGTCTTCGACCACACCCAGCACTTGCACGCCTTGACCGGCGCCGTCCTGGTCCTGGAACAGCGAGTCGCCGGTGCTGCTTTGCGCACCCTGAAACATGGTGGCAAACACCGGGTGACGGGCGCGGTAGGTCTGATCGATGCTCGACGACACGGTGTCGGCGTTGGCGATGTTGCTGGCGACGGTGTTCAGGCGCGTGGTCTGGGCACTCATGCCACTACCGGCAATATTGAAAACACTGGCTAGAGACATGGGTTACTCCCCGCGCAGGGCCGACATCAGCCCTTTGAATTTGCTGTTGAGCAGGGTGAAGCTGGCCTGGAAGTTGACCGCATTCTCTGCATAGTTTGACTGCTCGATCTGAGCGTCCACGGTGTTCTGGTCGATCGACGGCTGCATCGGCGTACGGTACAACAGCGACTCGTCGCCGCTGCTCAGGCCCTGGGCTTCGATATGGCGGGTGTTGGTCTTGTTCAGCGCAAACGTGCCGCTCTGATTCTTGTCGTTCTGCGCAGCGAGCACAGAGGCGAAATCCAGGTCCCGAGCCTTGTAGTTCGGGGTATCGGCGTTGGCGATGTTGTTGGCCAGTACTTCAGCGCGCTGGGCGCGAAAGCCCAGTGCCTGCTCATGGATACCAAGCGCTTTATCGAAGCTGATGCTCATGTCGAAAAACCTTTGTGGGCTGACCTGAGGATGTGATTCAGGTTCTACATGACATGAACAGAGCAAACCCCGTGCCAGTTGGCACAGAGCCGTATTTCAAGGCTTTGGGAGGGGCGAGGGAGGCGGCAATGCCAGAAAAGCGGCAACGGTTGACCGCTGACTGCCGCTTTTCTGCCGCTTTGGAGGGGGGGGGGTACAGGTTTGTGTGGGCGGCAGATCTAACGCCGTGGCGTATCGAATGGATATGTACGCTGTAAAGGCAGTTATTTAACAGCTGCAACAACAGAACCACCGCGTACATATCCGGCATCCGCGTTTAACTGAAATATTGGTTTCGCCCTTACGGCGAGTCCCTTTTGGAAGGACCCAAAAGGAACCAAAAAGTCCTTGCCCTGCCATACGGCCGAGGTCGCCCAGGCTCCCCCAGAACAGCACCTGCGTTCAGCCTCCTGTGAGGGGCGTTCGTGTCGCTTGATTAATCCCGTGGCTACAGCAAAAACAAAGGTTAAGGCTTGAAACTGCACAACCCCTTGTGGGAGCGGGCTTGCTCGCGATGGCATCGGCGCGATTCAACTCAAATACCGCGCCGCTTGCATCGCGAGCAAGCCCGCTCCCACAGAGGAGATGTGCGAGTCTCGCAGACCTCGCCGCCAAACAGGCCGGCCGGTCGGCCGCCTCGGCGGGCATTGCTTTTGATCTACCGGCCCCTTCGGGAGGCCGAGTGGAGGTTCTGCGCAGTGGGTCTCCCGGCATGGATGCCGGGAGAGCCGTGTTGGGCCATGGATGGCCCGTCACGGCGTGCCCACGGAGCGTACCTGCGCGAGGGACACCTGAGCGCAGCGAAGGCCGTACGCCGGGGCAAGCCTTTTTGGGTACTTTTTCGGCGTTTGGAAAAAGTGCCTCGCCGTAAGGGCGAAACCCGTAGAAAGCCGTGGCGCATCGAATGGATATGTACGCTGTGTCAGTAACTGCGATACCGGGTACATATCCAGCATTCGCGTTTAACTAAAATACAGGTTTCGCCCTTACGGCAAGGGGCGTTCGTGTCGTTTTCGAGATTGGGTAGCAGCAGGCTTTGCTGGCGCTACGCGCCACATTGCAACCTTCGGCAGCGGCTACAAAAAGGGAGCCATCCAGGGCTCCCGTTTTGCTTACTTGGCCTGGTAAATAATCCCCGGGCTGCACTGGACCATCTGATAGTGATCCGGCAATCCGTTGAGCGCCTCGGAGGCACCCAGGAACAAATACCCGCCCGGCTTCAAGGTGCTGTGAATACGCAGCAGGATGTCTTTCTTCGCCTCTGCCGAGAAGTAGATCAGCACGTTGCGGCAGAACACGATGTCGAACTTGCCGAAGCCTGCATAGCTGTCCAGCAGGTTGAAGGGGCGGAACTCGACACGACTTTTGATCGGTGCCTTGATCACCCAGCGCCCCGGCCCCTTGGGGTCGAAATAGCGCTGCAAACGCTCCGGCGACAGGCCCCGGCCAATCGCCAGGTTGTCGTATTCGCCGGTTCTGCAGGTGTTGAGCATCAAGCTGGACAGGTCAGTGGCAAAAATCTGCACGCCCGCCTTCAACTGCCCCAGGTTACTGCGCTCAAACTCATCAATCGCCATCGACAGCGAGTAGGGTTCCTGCCCCGAAGAACAGGCTGCCGACCAGATACGCAGGCGCTGACCCGGACTGGCCTTGATCTGCTCGGGCAGCACCTTGTTCTTCAACACTTCAAAGGGGTAGGTATCGCGAAACCACAGGGTTTCGTTGGTGGTCATGGCATCGACCACCTGCTCGCGCAGCCCGCTGCGCGGCTGGCTATGGATACGTTGGATCAACTCGCCCAATGACTTGATACCTTGCTGTTCCATCAGCTTGTTGAGCCGGCTGGAGACGAGGTACTGCTTGTTTTCACCCAGCAAAATGCCACAGGCTTTTTCCAGGAAAACCCGGAACTGTTCAAAATCCAAATTAGCCGTCGACAAATGTCCTGCCTCTTAAATCGTTTTGACCGCCAGGGGTTGGCCCTGACTTTGGTCTGCTGCTTTGATCCGGTCAACTACCCGGGATGCCAGGTCATCAGGCCGGAATTTGGCCAAAAAGTCATCGGCACCGACTTTTTTGACCATCGCCTGGTTGAATACCCCGGACAACGAAGTATGCAGAATGATGTGCAGGTTTTGCATCCGCGGGTCGTTGCGGATTTCAGCTGTCAGGGTGTAACCGTCCATTTCCGGCATCTCGATGTCCGAGATCATCATCAGAAACTCTTCAGACGGGTCCTTGCCCTCCTCCACCAGCTTGCGCAGGTAATTCAGCGCCTGACGGCCGTCGTTCAACGACACCACTTCAACGCCCACGCTTTGCAGGCAACGGGCAACCTGTTTGCGCGCCACCGACGAATCGTCGACGGTCAGCACCCGCAATGACAGCGCCTTGCTGCGGGTTTCGACATCGACCACGCCCTGGGTGATGGTTTCGGGCGATGGCGAAACTTCTGCCAGCACCTTTTCAACATCGATGATCTCGACCAGCTGGTCGTCCATCCGGGTCACGGCCGTCAGGTAATGGTCGTGGCCGGTCCCCTTGGGTGGCGGATGAATATCTTCCCAGTTCATGTTGACGATACGTTCGACCGAGCGCACCAGAAAACCCTGGGTCTTGGTGTTGTACTCCGTGATGATCACGAACGGGTTGCTCTGATCTTTCAGGGCCCCCGAGCCCGTGGCCATCGCCAGGTCGAGAATCGGGATGGTCGCGCCGCGAATGCTCGCCACACCGCACACCACGGGATGGGACTTGGGAATCATGGTCAGTTTCGGGCATTGCAGCACTTCCCTGACCTTGAACACATTGATCCCGTAAAGCTGTGGCCCATCCAGGCGAAACAGCAACAGCTCCAGGCGGTTTTGCCCGACCAGTTGAGTGCGCTGGTTAACCGCATCCATCACCCCAGCCATACTCAGCTCCTCTTAAAACTTTAAGTTTCGACACGCATTACCCGGTAAACGGCACGGGGCTTGCTTTTTTATCGGCCATGAACGCAAAAACGACAAATTCCTGCCACCGGCTTTTTCGCCAGACCCTGCGCCGCTGCTGCCTGAGCGTCCTGGCGGTCGGCGGTCTGACGGGCCTGTGCACTTATAGCCATGCTGACGCGTTTACATCGCCTGATCAGCTTATCGGCGTGACCCAAGGCTTTCTTGAATTCACCGTCGAAGACTATCTGGCCACCAGCCAGACGCAGGGACGATATCAGATCCAGGTCAACAATCTGGACCCGCGCCTGCGCCTGGCCCATTGCGACAAGGAATTGACAGCCACCCTCGAAAGCCCGGCACAACCCATGGGCCGAGTCATCGTTCGCATCCGTTGCGAAGGGCTCTCGCCGTGGACCATCTTTGTTCCGGCCCAGGTCAAGCTGTTCCGTAATGTCGTCACCGTGACTCACCCGCTCAAGCGCGGCATGGTGATCGACTACGCCGATGTCAGCCTGCGCGAGCGGGATATCAGCCTGATCAACCAGGGGTATTTGACCGCGACCGAACTGGCGGTCGGGCAAAAATTGCTGCGCCCCATGGTGACCGATCAAGTGCTGACACTCACGCATCTGGAGCAGGCTGCCGCGGTGCGCAAGGGCGAGCATGTGGTGATCAGCGCCCGCAGCGGCACATTAAGTGTCAAGATGCCCGGCGAAGCGCTGTCTGACGGCGGCCTTAGCGAGCAGATCCGGGTGAAAAACCTGAATTCCAAGCGCGTGATCCGGGCGCGAGTGACTGCACCCGGGCAAGTTGAAGTGGCATTGTAGGAAAGTTGGCATCAGTTTCCCTGCTTTCCTACACTGTATGTTTGACGCAGATCAGTACAGTTCTGTGTGAAGCCATGATTAATCGAGCCTAAAGTTTTTCCGGGTATGGCCGAAAACATGGCAAGCGTCCAAATACCCCGAGGTTTTCCGTTATGGTCATCGACTTCAGTCGTCTCAACAGCGCACCGCCCTTGACCGGCAGTACGCGCAGTCAGGAAGCAGGCAGCGCCACGCAAGCGGCCCCTGCAAAAAGCCCTGAGCAAACCGGCGCCAGCGCCCCGAGCGGGGAATCTGTACACCTCAGCCAAGAGGCTCAACAGTTGCAGAAGATCAGCGACTCGTTGCGTGACCAACCCGTGGTCGACAAAAACCGTGTGGCCGAACTCAAACAGGCCATTGCCGATGGCAGCTACAAAGTCGACAGCAACCAGGTCGCCAGCAAACTGCTGAACATGGAAGCCCAGCGCTAGGCCCACGTGGCCAGTGCCAGGCTTTTGGACGCTTAATCCTGGGGTCTTATGCACGACGAAAATTTACTGCAACTGATCAATGATGACCTCGCCCCCGCCGAGCAACTGCTCGGCCTGTTGCAGGACGAGTCCATCGCCCTTAAAGGCCGCGACATGCAGGTGCTGGAGAACATCCTGGCACGCAAGCATTCGTTGATCATTCTGCTTGAGCAGCATGGCCGCAAACGCAGCGAGATCCTGGCAAGCCTCGGCCTGGCCACCAACCGCAGCGGCCTCGAAAGCCTTGCCAGCCATTCAAGCGTGGGCGCTCAACTGCTCAGCCAAAGCGATGTGCTGAGCCAGTTGCTGGCCCGGTGCCAGGCCGCCAACCTGCTCAACGGCCAATCGATCCAGACCCAACAGTCGATCACGGCCAACCAGCTGCGCATTCTGCACGGCGGCGAAGCTCCGTCGCTGTATGACGCACGCGGTACCACTTCGATGCTCAACAGGCACCGCGCTTACAGCCAGGCCTGACCCTGCGCGATCACACTGTCTAGCGAGACACGCAGCATGATGGCAGAATGCCTCTTTTGCGTGTTGCAGTATTTTGTCCGGAGATTGATCAACCGTGTTCGACGCCCCAGATGCTCCGCAGCCGCCAAAGGTGCTTACCACGCCGCTGGAAATTGCCTCCAGCTTGCGGATGCTGCAAGAGAGCCATGACCCGCTGATCATCACTTTCCAGGATCGCACCCAGCGCTTTCAGAGCTATGTGGTTGATGTGAACCGCGAGAACAACACCCTGGCCCTGGACGAAATGATCCCCCGTGGAGGTGAGCGTTTTCTGGAGGCCGGAATACCGTTTCGGGTTGAGGGTTTCCACGAAGGCGTGCGCATCGCCTGGGAATGCACCACGCCGCTGAGCATCGACGACACCCATGATCATCGCTGCTATCGCGGCGCGTTACCCCGCGAAGTGCTTTACCACCAGCGCCGGAGCGCGTTTCGCGCGGCCCTGAAACTGTCGCATCTGATTGATGTGCAAGTGGCCGGTGAAAAGCTCAAGTCACCGATCAAGGGCAAGTTGCTGGACGTGTCCGCCACTGGCTGCAAGTTGCGTTTTGAAGGGGATATCGGCGAAAACCTGCAGCTGGGCCAGGTGTATGAGCGCTTCACCGCCGCCCTGCCCTTCGGCCAGATCACCACCCCTGTCGAATTGCGTTATCTGCATTTTGAAGAGCGCCTCAACATCACCTTCGCCGGTCTGCGCTTCCACAACATCAGCGGTGGCGTGCAGCGCCAGGTCGAACGTTTTGTGTATCAACTGCAGCGCGAGGCGCGCCAGTTTGATAAAGACGACTACTAAACGCTGAAACACCCCCTTGAGTGACACCGCAAAACCTGTGGGAGCCGGCTTGCCTGCGCGGGGCATTGCCATCGCGAGCAAGCCCGCTCCCACCGGGGCAGATGTTTATGGCTTGGGTTCCGGCTCCAGTTCTGGTTCTGGTTCTGGTTCTGGTTCTGGCTCAATGTTATCCACCATCTGATCCTGCACCACCTGCTCATCCACCCTCGGGTCAAGAGCGGCCACCAGCGGTGAGCTGGACATGCTGTCAGGCATGGCCACGTGATGCAGCGGCGCGTCGTCGACCTGGTGCAAGTTGGTCACCGCATTCGGGCGAATCCGCCATACCAGGATCAAACCGGCCACGCTGAAAAACGCGTAGAGCATCTGGCTGCCGAAGAATTTCATCAACACCCCGGTCACTAACGGCCCGATGCTGGCGCCAATGCCATAGGTCACCAGCAACATGGCGGTCAGCGAAACCCGGCGCTCACCCTCGATATGGTCATTGGCAAACGCCACGGCCAGCGGGTAGATGCAAAATTGAACCAGCGCGCTGAGGCAGCCTGCGGCAAACAGCACCTCCATCGGTACCGAGGGCAAGATCGCCAGCGGCAAGGAAACCACCGCCAGAATAAAGGCGAAGATGCGAATCAGTAGCGGCCGGTCGTAACGGTCGGACAACCAGCCCAGCGGCCACTGCATCAGCAAGCCGGCAAAAATACAGCTGCCCATATAAACACCGACCAGCTCGGTCGACAGCCCTTGCTGCGATGCATAGAGCGGCGCCAGACCGTAGAACGAACCCACCAGCAAACCGGCCCCCATCACCGCGATCAACGACTGCGGCACCCGCTTGATGAAGAACCTGGGGTCCATCGGCGCCGGATGCAGGGGCGCCGGGTGAATGCGCCGGGTCATGGCCACGGGGACCAGGCACAGGGCAAAACACAACGCCACGACCATCAGCAACTCGAGCCCCAGGGCAGGATGGATCGCCAGGATCAATTGCCCGAGCACCAGCCCCAGGTAGGACGCAATCATGTACAGGCTGAACACCACGCCACGCTGCTTGGCATCCGCCTGCTCGTTGAGCCAGCTTTCGATGACCATGTACTGGCACATCATGCCCAGGCCGACAATCACCCGCAGCAGCAGCCACATGGGCAGCCAGTCGGTCAGGCCGTGACACAGCACCGCCGCACCGACGATGCCGGCACAGGTGGCATAAGCACGGATATGCCCGACCCGGGCAATCAACCGGTGGCCGATCTTGCCGCCCAGCACCAGGCCAAAGTAGTTGGCCGCCATCAAGGCGCCGATCCACAAGCCGTCGACATTGTCGGCCGCCAGGCGCAGCGCCAGATAAGTACTCAAGAGGCCGGAGCCGATCAACATCATCAGCGAGGCAAAGTACAACGCTCGAAAAGACTTCCAGATTTGGTGCATTGGCTTTCCGTGCGGCTCCTTGTATCTGCAGCCGGGAAGAGGCCCGGCACCACAGTTTTAAACAGTTAAGCCTGAGCCGCCAACACGCGACGCTCCCAGGGCGTTATTTCGTCAAGAAAACTGGTCAGTTCCAGGTTCTTGGACGCAATGTAACCTTCGATGAACTCAGCACCGAACAGTTCAATCGCCAGCTGACTGTGCTTGAGACGCTCAAGGGCGGCATGCAAGGTACATGGCAATGACAAAGCCTCGGGCACTTCAAATTCGCCCTGGATCGCGGCGGTCGGTTCCAGCTCATGCTCGATGCCATATAACCCGGCGGCAAGGCTGGCGGCAATCGCCAGATACGGGTTGGCATCAGCCCCCGGCAAGCGGTTTTCGACCCGCCGCGCCAGCGGTGAACTGGCCGGTATCCGCAGGCCGGCGGCACGGTTGTCATGGGACCAGCACGCATTGTTCGGCGATGCATAGGGGTGGCACAGCCGCTGGTAGGAGTTGACGTTCGGCGCAAACAGCGCGGTGAAGTCAGCCATGCCGGCCTGCTGCCCGCCGATAAAGTGGCGGAAAATTGCCGTCGGCTGCCCCGCCTCATCGCTGAACACGTTACGCCCGCTGTCCGGTTCGACCACGCTCTGGTGGATATGCATCGAGCTGCCAGCTGTGTGCGCCAGCGGCTTGGCCATGCACACCACGGTCAGTCCATGTTTTAAGGCGACTTCCTTGAGCAGGTGCTTAAACAAAAACGTCTGGTCGGCGAGCAGCAGCGGATCACCGTGCAGCAGGTTGATCTCGAACTGGCTGACGCCCATCTCGTGCATAAAGGTGTCCCGGGGCAGACCCAGCGCGGCCATGCACTCGTAGACTTCACTGAAGAACGGCCGCAGACCGTTATTGGAACTGATACTGAACGCCGAAAAACCGTCTTCACGACGACCGTCCAGGCCCACCGGCGGGCGGAATGGCAGGCTCGGGTCGGTGTTGGGCGCAAACACAAAGAACTCAAGCTCGGTGGCCACCACCGGCGCCAGGCCGCGTGCGGCATAACGGGCGATCACGGCCTTCAACTGGCCACGGGTCGACAGGCGCGAGCTTTCGCCGGTCAGTTCGTCTGCATCGCAAATGGCCAATGCCCGGGGCTGCGCGCTCCAGGGCAGACGATGGATCTGCGCAGGGTCCGGCACCAGAGCCAGGTCGCCGTCATCGCCGCCGTAAAAACGCGCCTCGGGGTAACCGCCCATGATGCATTGCAGCAGCACGCCACGGGCCATCTGCAAGCGCCGCCCTTCGACAAACCCCTCAGCGGTCATCACCTTGCCACGGGGCACGCCATTCAAATCGGGGGTCACGCACTCAATCTCATCAATGCCTATCAATCGCTGTGCGAGTGAGCCCTGGCCATCGGTCGTCATGACGCTTTCCTTGTTGTGGTGCAGGCCGCGAACGGCAAAGTGTACAAAATACGCATCACCTGTTCGGGATTTCAAGCGAGCACCCAATAAATCCTCCGGCGAGGATTGTGGCCCACACCGGAATTTGCCAACTAGACTCTGCGCCCTGTGTCCAGGATGACTAAAAGGAAAACCGATGAAGACGTCGCCCCCTCTGTACGCCGGCCTGCTGCTGGCCAGCATGATCAGCCCAACCGCCTTTGCCCAGACACCCACCAGCGATGGCTACGTATTGGATAAAGTAGTGCAAGTCAGCCGTCACGGGGTGCGCCCGCCCACCGAATCCAACGAAAAGCTGCTGTCCTCCGTGACCCAGCGTCAATGGCCGACCTGGCTGGTGCCCTTGGGCAATCTGACCGGCCACGGCTACACCGGCGCCGTCGAAATGGGCCGCTACCGTGGCCAGGTATTACGCACCGCCGGGCTCATCCCCCAGGGCTGCCCGGACGCTAAAAATCTGCTGGTACACGCCAGCCCCCTGCAACGCACCAAAGCCACTGCCCAGGCCTTGCTCGACGGCATGTTCCCGGGCTGTGGCTTGCAGCCGACCTATGTCGCCGGCAAGCAGGACGCCCTGTTCCAGGCCAATGAAATGCCCTTTGCCGCCCTCGACCCGGTAAAAGCCAGGGCCCAGATTCTCAAGGCCCTGGGCGGCAGCGTCGTAGCCGCACAAGCGCGCTACAAACCCTATGAAGAAAAACTGCGGGAGGTTGCCTGCCTGCCCGCCGCCGATTGCCCGTACGGTAAACAGGCGTGGCAACTGGAGCAAAACGCCAAGGGCCGCTTCTCGATCAAGGGCCTGAGCGCAGGCGCCAATATGGGTGAAGTGTTCCGCCTGGAATACAGCCAGGGCCTGCCTCTCGATAAAGTCGCGTTCGGCCACGCCCGCACCGCCAGCCAGGTGTCGAGCCTGATGCTGCTGACCAAGGCCAAATACGACTTCCTCAACGACATCCCTTATATCGCCAGCCGTGGCGCCTCCGAGTTGATGAACCAGATCTCGCTGGAACTCAAGCAAGGCACGTCACTGGCCACCACCACGACCAGCAGCACCCCGCCCGATGTACCGTTGATGCTGCTGGTGGCCCACGACACCAACATTTCCTACCTGCGGACCATGCTCGGTTTCGGCTGGAAACTGGGGGACTACCTGGAAAACAACATCCCGCCTGTTGGTACGTTGCAGTTTGAGCGCTACAAGGAAGTCAAAACCGGCGAGTACTTTTTGCGCATCGCCTTTGAAGCGCAGTCGATGGACCAGATCCGCAACCTGACCTCACTGGACGGCACACAAAAACCGCTCAAGGGTGACTTCGAAAGCGCCAAGGGCTGCCGCAAGACCAGCGCAGGCCTGCTCTGCCCGCTCAAGGACGCCATGGCCAAAGTCGATCAGAACATCGACCCGACCGCGCTGACGCCCTATACCTTCCAGTAATCCACCCCCTGAAGGAGCTGGCCTGCCAGCTCCTGCGTGAGATACATTGAAACGGCTGGTAACCAAAACAACAGCCCGTCATCTCACAAAGGGTGCCTCTTGAATACCAATCAAAAACTGCGAACCTTCGACCTGATTCTCGATGCCGTCTTGCCCGAGTACCGCGACCGGGTAGCCGATTACCTGCCGCTCTATGCCGATGTGCTGCACGACGAGCAACAACCGCCGGCCATACAGCACGCCACCGCGCAACAGCTGCGCGGCTACCTGCGCGGGCTGAACACCACCCGGGTGCTGGGCATGGCGGACCTGGAAGAACTGGACCGGCGCATTAGCGAATCGTGGCTGTAATCGTCACGGTTTACTGAGCGCTGCGGCTGAAGATACGGATCACTTCATCCAGATGCTCGGCCATCGCCTGACGCGCGGCGTCGGGGTCGTGTTGCTCCAGTGCCTGCAGCACACGCCGGTGCTCATCTTCCGAGCGATGGGGCATGTCGCCCGAGCCGTAATGGCTTTGCAGACGCTGGAACATGCTGCCGTAACGATGGCCCAACAGATGTTGAATCATCAACGCGTAGGCCGGGTTGTCCGAAGCCTGGGCGATGCGGATATGGAACAGACGGTCACCGGGGTGAGTGTGAGAATCGTCGCGATTGTCCTGCACATTGCGCTCGAACGCTTCGCGGATGCCCGCCAGCTCTTCGTCGCTGGCATTCACTGCCGCCAGCGCTGCGGCCTCGGGCTCGATCAGGCGCCGGGCCTGGAGTAACGCGAACGGCGGGATTTCCGCGCTGAAATCCACTTCGATCCCCAGCTCCGGGTCCAGTTCTTTCCACTGGTTGCGCGTGACCTGAGCCATCACCGGCTCATCCGACACCGCTTGCACCGGCGGCTCACAGACCAGCACCCCGTTACCGACGCGCACATCCACCAGACCTATGACCTCCAGCGCAATCATCGCCTCGCGCACCGAAGCACGACTCACGCCCAGCAACTTGGCCAGTTCGCGTTCGGCGGGTAAACGACTGCCCGGCGGGAATTCGCCGCTGTCGATCAACGCGCGTAGCTGATCGGCGATCTGCCGATAAAGCCTTTGGTTATCAATAACTTGAAATGGCATTGTGAAATTGGCTCTGGTGTGGACAGCTGTCGACAAGCACTTTTGCACAAAAAAGACGCTTGTTGATGCTTGAGGTGCATGCTACAAAAGGCCCAATGGCCTGACCATTGGACGGATAACGTAAAGCGATCATAGCAAACCTTATCCAGACACTTGCGTCGTTTTGCCATTTGCTACGCCTGCAATGGCCTGACCATTAGGCCGAAGTAAAGCAGGTCAAACAATAAAAACAATCGACAGCGTCACGGAGCACCCATGGATCTTTCCGGCAAACGCGTGCTGATCACTGCAGCCGCTCAGGGCATTGGCTTGGCCAGCGTCCAGGCCTACCTCGCTGCTGGCGCCGAAGTATTCGCCGCCGACATCAATGCCACCGCCCTCGACACCCTCGAAGGCGCACACAAACTTCTTTTAGACGTCACCGATGCCGCTGCCATTGAGCGCCTGGCCAAAGAGCTTGGCCCGCTGGATGTGCTGTTCAACTGCGCCGGCGTAGTGCACAGCGGCAACATCCTGGAATGCAGCGAAAAGGACTTCAGCTTCGCCCTGGACCTCAACGTCACGGCCATGTACCGCATGATCCGCGCATTCTTGCCGGCCATGCTGAGCAACGGCGGCGGCTCGATCATCAACATGGCGTCGGTGGCGTCCAGCGTCAAAGGCGTCCCCAACCGCTTTGCCTACTGCGCCAGCAAAGGTGCGGTGATAGGCCTGACCCGCTCCGTGGCGGCCGATTTCGTCAGCCAGAACATCCGCTGCAACGCCATCTGCCCCGGCACCGTCGACTCCCCTTCCCTGCGTCAGCGCATCAGCGAACAAGCCGAGCGCGAAGGCCGCAGTACAGACGAGGTGTACGCCGCCTTTGCCGCGCGCCAGCCCATGGGCCGTATCGGCACCGCCGAAGAAATCGCCCAGCTGGCGCTGTACCTGGGGTCCAGTGCCAGCGGCTTTACCACCGGTACCGCGCAAATTATTGATGGCGGCTGGAGCAACTGACTCCTGCGCTTTTGACTTTGACTTTGACTTTGTGGGAGCGGGCTTGCTCGCGATGCGCACGACGCGGTTTGTCTGACGCACCGCAGCGATCCCATCGCGGGCAAGCCCGCTCCCACAGGTCAGGGTCCCGCCTCTCTCCAAAAAGGATTACTTATGAAACTGCTGCGCTACGGTGAAAAAGGCCAGGAACGCCCTGCCCTGCTCGATAACAACGGCCAACTGCGGGATTTGTCCGCTGTGGTGACGGATATCGCAGGCGAAACCCTGAGCCCGCAAAGCATTGCCCGCCTGCAAGACATCGACCCCTCTACCCTGCCGCTGGTTGAAGGCTCGCCCCGCATCGGCGCCTGTGTCGGCCAGGTTGGCAAATTTATCTGCATCGGCCTGAACTACGCCGACCACGCCGCCGAAACCGGTGCCGCAATCCCTGCCGAACCTGTTGTGTTCAGCAAATGGACCAGCGCCATTGTCGGCCCCGACGACAACGTCGAAATTCCACGCAACTCGCGCAAAACCGACTGGGAAGTCGAACTGGGCGTGGTCATCGGCAAGGGCGGGCGCTACATCAGCGAAAGCGACGCCCTGGAGCACGTGGCCGGTTATTGCGTGATCAACGATGTGTCCGAGCGCGAGTTCCAGCTGGAGCTGGGCGGCACTTGGGACAAGGGCAAAGGCTGCGACACCTTCGGCCCCCTTGGCCCGTGGCTGGTAACCCGGGATGAAATCGCCGACCCGCACCAGCTCGACCTGTGGCTGGAAGTGGACGGCAAGCGCTACCAGAACGGCAACACGCGGACGATGATTTTCCAGATCCCGAAAATCATCAGCTACCTCAGCCAGTTCATGAGCCTGCAACCGGGTGACGTGATCTCCACCGGCACCCCGCCCGGCGTCGGTCTGGGCATCAAGCCCGACCCCGTATACCTGCGCGCCGGCCAGCATATCCGCCTGGGTATCAGCGGGCTGGGCGAACAAAACCAACGCACCGTGAATGCCGACTGACAGGGAGCTGAACCATGACCACCATTACCGCCGTGCGCGTTGAAGACATCCGCTTCCCCACCTCGCAATCGCTGGACGGTTCGGATGCGATGAACCCGGACCCGGACTACTCCGCGGCCTACGTCATTCTCGACACCGACACCCCGGGCCTGGAAGGCCACGGTCTGACCTTCACCATCGGTCGCGGCAACGAGATTTGCTGCGCCTCGATCAAGGCCCTGTCCAGCCTGCTGGTGGGTTTGAAACTGGAATGGATCGCCGAAGACATGGGCCGCTTCTGGCGCCACGTGACCAGCGACAGCCAACTGCGCTGGATCGGCCCGGACAAGGGCGCGATTCACCTGGCCACCGGCGCGGTGGTCAACGCCGCCTGGGACCTGTGGGCCAAGGCCGAAGGCAAGCCGGTGTGGCGCCTGGTGGCCGACATGAGCCCCGAGCAACTGGTGCGCTGCATTGATTTCCGCTACATCACCGACTGCATCACCCCCGCCGAAGCCCTGACCCTGCTGCGCGAGCGCGCTCATGGCAAGGCCGGGCGCCTGGCGCTGCTCGAAGCCGACGGCTACCCCTGCTACACCACCTCCGCCGGATGGCTGGGCTATGCCGATGAAAAGCTGCGCCGGCTGTGCCAGGAAGCGGTCGACGCGGGCTTCTCCCACGTCAAATTGAAAGTCGGCCACGACCTGCAGGACGACATCCGCCGCGTACGCATCGCCCGCGAAGTGCTGGGCCCGGACCGCAAGCTGATGATCGACGCCAACCAGGTCTGGGAAGTCGACGCGGCCATCGACTGGGTCCGTGAACTGTCGTTCGCCAACCCGTGGTTTATCGAAGAACCCACCAGCCCGGATGACGTCGAAGGCCATCGCAAAATCCGCCTTGGGGTTGCTCCGGTCAAAGTCGCCACGGGCGAGATGTGCCAGAACCGCATCGTGTTCAAGCAACTGATCATGCGTGAAGCCATTGATGTGGTGCAGATCGATGCCTGCCGCCTGGGCGGGGTCAATGAAGTGCTGGCGGTGATGCTGATGGCCGCCAAGTACAACCTGCCGGTGTGCCCGCATGCGGGTGGCGTGGGCCTGTGCGAGTACGTCCAGCACCTGTCGATGATCGACTACCTGTGCATCGCCGGGACTCACGAAGGCCGGGTGGTGGAGTTTGTCGACCACCTGCACGAGCACTTTGAAGACCCGTGCGTGATCCGCAATGCGGCCTACATGCCACCGCAGGCGCCGGGGTTCTCGATCCAGATGAAAGCCGCCTCCCGCGAACAGTACCGGTATCGGGGCTGAATCATGGCTGCCACCCTCCCGCTGCGGCTGGATGCCCACCAGCACTTCTGGCGCTATGACGCTGCGGCCTATCCCTGGATAGGCCGCGACATGGGCCGTTTGCGCCGGGACTTTCAGCCAGATGACCTGCGGCCGTTGCTGGATGCGGCCGGGCTGGACGGCTGCATCGCCGTGCAAGCCCGCGCCTGTGAAAGCGAAACCGGTCAGCTGCTGGAACTGGCTGAGCGCTACCCGTGGATTCGTGCCGTGGTGGGCTGGGTTGACCTGTGCTCTGACGACCTTGAACAGTCGCTGGAGCGCTGGGCGCAGAACCCGGTTTTGCGCGGCTTCCGTCATCAGTTGCAGGACGAAAGCTCACCCGCCGGGTTTATGCAAAATCCGGCGTTCAATCGGGGGCTAACCACCTTGCAGCGCCGGGGGCTGGTCTATGAAGTACTGATCAAAGCCCCGGATCTGGGGGTGGCAACGACATTGTGCCAACAACACGATCAGCATCATCTGGTGCTCGATCACCTGGGCAAGCCCGATGTGCAGGCCAACGACTTGAAGGCCTGGGCCAAACTGCTCGCACCGTTGGCCGCCCTGCCCCATGTCAGCTGCAAACTGTCAGGGCTGATTACCGAGGCCCATTGGCAACACTGGAGCCGTGCGCAACTGACGCCTTATCTGCACACCGCCCTGGAGCTGTTTGGCCCTGAACGCCTGATGTTCGGCTCCGACTGGCCGGTGTGCCTGCTGGCCGGTGAATACGCGCACACCTGCGCCCTGGTCGACAGCGTGTCGCAAAGCGCGGCCATTTGGGGTGGCACGGCGTGCCGCGTCTACAACATTGAGGGAGCGATGCAATGAATCTGTATCTGCAAGACAAGGTCTTTATCGTCACCGGCGGCGGCTCGGGGATTGGCGCGGCCATCACCCTGGGGCTGGCCGACGAAGGCGCGACCCCGGTGATTTTCGGCCATAGCCCGCTGTCCGATGAGCTGGCGCGGCAACTGGATCAGCGCGGCTCGCAAAGCCTGTTTGTGCAAGTCGAACTGCGCGACGAAGACGCCTGCCGCGCCGCCGTCGCCAGCGTGCTGCAACGCTTTGGCCGTATCGACGGGCTGGTCAACAACGCCGGGGTCAACGATGGCGTAGGGCTTGAGGCCGGGCGCTCGGCCTTTGTCGAGTCACTGGAAAAAAACTTGATCCACTACTACCTGATGACCCATTTGTGCGTGGACGCGCTCAAGGCTACCCGCGGCTCCATCGTCAATATCAGCTCCAAAACCGCCCTCACCGGCCAAGGCGGTACCAGCGGCTACACCGCCGCCAAAGGCGCGCAATTGTCGCTGACCCGCGAATGGGCCACCTCGTTGCTCGGCGACGGGGTTCGGGTTAACGCGGTGATCCCGGCCGAAGTCATGACCCCGCTGTACGAACGCTGGATCGACACCTTTGCCGACCCCAAGGCCAAGCTGGCGAGCATCGTCGAAAAAATCCCCTTCGGCCAGCGCATGACCACGGCTGAAGAAATCGCCGACAGCGTGCTGTTTCTGTTGTCGTCGCGTTCCTCTCACACCACAGGCCAATGGCTGGTGGTGGATGGTGGCTACACCCACCTGGACCGGGCGCTGACATGAGCCGCCAGTGCCTGGCGCTGGACCTGATCGACGACCCGGTGTTGATCGCCGAGTACGAACGCTTGCACCAGCAAATCTGGCCGCAGATCAGCGCCCACCTGCGCCAGCACGGCGTGCTCGACATGCAAATCTGGCGCCTGGGTACACGGCTGTTCATGGTCATGGACACGGCTCCCGACTTCAACGCCGAAGCCTTTGCCCGGGCCGGAGCCAGCGACCCTCGGGTGCAGGAATGGGAAGCGCTGATGTGGCGCTTCCAGCAGCCCACACCCTGGACCCGTCCCGGCGAAAAATGGGCGTCGATGAGCCAGATTTTCAGCCTGCACCATTCACCCTGACCCTGACCCTGTGGGAGCGGGCTTGCTCGCGATGCAGATGACTCGGTCTGCCTGACACACCGCAGTGATGCCATCGCGAGCAAGCCCGCTCCCACAAGGTCAGCACCCACAAGTAGATCCACGCAACACCGCTCTAACAACAATAAAAAGGAGATGCGTCATGTCACTCAAGCACTCGAACGTCGCAGTACCGCCTTTTACCCGTACGGTCACGTCCTACCGCCGGGCACTGATTCTGGTGACCTGCCTGTTCTTTCTCTGGGGTCTGTCCTATGGCTTGCTCGATGTACTGAACAAGCACTTCCAGGAAACCCTGCACGTCAGCAAGGCGCAATCGGGCCTGCTGCAAAGCGCCTACTTTGGCGCCTACTTCCTGATCGCCCTGCCCGCCGGGCTGCTGATGGACAAGTACGGCTACAAGGCCGGCATCCTGCTAGGCCTGTGCCTCTACGCCACCGGCGCCCTGCTGTTTATGCCTGCTGCTGCCGCGCAGAGCTTTCAGTTCTTTCTGTTCGCCCTGTTTGTGATCGCTTGCGGCCTGGGTTGCCTGGAAACCGCCGCCAACCCTTACGCCACAGTCTTGGGCGACCCCGCCGGGGCCGAGCGACGCTTGAACCTTGCGCAATCGTTCAACGGCCTGGGGCAGTTTTTCGGCCCCCTGATTGGCGGCGCGCTGTTCTTCAGCGGCGCCAACAGCACTGACACCACGCAATCGCTGCAAATGACCTATCTGGTGATTGCCGCCCTGGTGCTGCTGGTGGCCATCCTGATCGCCCGCACCCCGCTGCCAGACCTGCGTGAGCAGGAAGTCCAGGCCCAACAGCACGACCACAAAACCCTGTGGCAGCACCGCGAGTTTGTCACCGGGGTAATCACCCAGTTTTTCTATGTCGGTGCACAGGTCGGCGTGGGCGCGTTTTTCATCAACTACGTCACCGAGCACTGGGCACAGATGAGCAGCCAGCAAGCCGCGTATCTGCTCTCGGTGGCCATGCTCAGCTTTATGTTCGGCCGCTTTTTCAGCACCTGGCTGATGGGCCGGGTCAATGCCCAGCGCCTGCTGCTGATCTACGCGCTGATCAACGTCGCGCTCAGCGCCGTGGTGGTGCTGGGGTTCGAAGGCGTTTCGGTGGTCGCGCTGGTGGCGATGTTCTTCTTTATGTCGATCATGTTCCCGACCCTGTTTGCCATGGGCGTGAAAAACCTCGGCCCGCATACCAAGCGCGGCAGCTCGTTCATGATCATGGCCATTGTCGGCGGCGCACTGCTGCCCTACGTGATGGGAATGGTGGCCGACCACTCCTCCACCGCCGTGGCGTACCTGTTGCCGATGGGCTGTTTTGTGATCGTCGCGGCCTATGCGCGGGCGGCCCTGAAAAAAATCTGACCGCTGTACTCCATAAAAAAAACAAACGGAGCACCCCATGTCCAACCCCGTATTGCAACAAGCGCTGAGCAAGATCCGCTGGCGCATCCTGCCCTTTGTCGCGCTGATGTTCGCCATGGCGATTATCGACCGCTCCAATATCGGCTTTGCCAAACACGCCTTGCAGGCGGACACCGGCCTGAGCAACGCGGCGTTTGCGTTGGGTGCGGGGATTTTCTTTATCGGCTATGCGGTATTTGAAGTCCCGAGCAACCTGATGCTGCACAAGATCGGCGCACGGATCTGGTTAAGCCGGATCATGGTCACCTGGGGGCTGGTGTCGGCGGCGATGATGTTTGCCCACGACGAAACCAGCTTCTACATCCTGCGCTTTCTGCTCGGTGTAGCCGAAGCCGGGCTGTCACCGGGCGTGGTGCTGTACCTGACCTACTGGTTCCCGCAGAACCAGCGCGGCTCTGCCTATGGCATCTACTACTTCGGCGTGCCGGTGTCGTTGATGGTGGGTGGCCCGGTATCGGGCTGGCTGCTGGAAAGCGCCCAGTTCGGCCTGACCGGCTGGCAATGGATGTTTGTCACCGAAGGTTTGGCGGCGTCGATCATCGGCGTCTTTGCCTTCTTCTACCTGACCGACAAACCCCGGGATGCCAAGTGGCTGAGCACCGAAGAAAAGGCCGCGATCGAGCACGAACTGGACAAAGAGCAGCAGCTCAAGGCCAACAAGGGTCCGTCGTCATGGCGTGCAGCCATGTTCAACCCGGTGGTGCTGTACTTCACCCTGATCTACTTCACCATTCAGGTCAGCGTGTATGGCGTGCTGTTTTACCTGCCGACGCGAATCGCCGAACTGCTGGGCACAGGCATTGGTTTGAAGGTGGGCTTGCTGACATCAATCCCGTGGATTGCCACCGTGATCATGCTGTATCTGGTAACCCGCCATGCCGACCGCAAAGGCCAGCAAACCCGTTATGCCGCACTGATGCTGGCATTGGCGGCGGTGGGGATGGTGGGTTCGACGTTAAGTGGCAGCTTGCCGCTGGTGATTTTGGCGTTCTGTGTTGCAGCGGCCGGGTTTATCACGGTGCAACCGTTGTTCTGGACCTTGCCTACGCGCTTTTTGAGTGGCGCGGCGGCGGCCAGCGGGATTGCGGTGATTGGTGCGTTGGGCAATCTCGGGGGCTTCCTGGCACCAACGGTGAAAACCTGGGCCGAGGGGTACTTCAATAACCCCCATGCAGGCATGTACTTTCTGGCCGGGATGGCGGTGCTGGGGGCGTTGATGCTGGTGCGTTCGGCCAGGGTTGGGCGTGAGCCGGGCAAGCAGGTTGAAGGGGTACGGGTGGCCGGTTCACAGGGTTAAATCTGCAGACACAAATCCCCTTGATGCCTGTTAGCTAAGTGGAGGAACTAACCCCCTGTGGGAGCGGGCTTGCTCGCGATGCAGGCACCTCGGTGTTTCAGTTACACCGCAGTGATGCTATCGCGAGCAAGCCCGCTCCCACAGGTTCCTCATAGGCCACCGGTCACACAAAAAATAATGCACCATGACATATACGGTTAAACCATCGCCGGTAACGCCTGCCTGACAGTGACTAGCCTTTGAGGTTTATCAACTTCATTGAGTCTGGTCATGCCTCTACTTCCAGCTTCCCATCGCCTGCGCCGTGGTCGGTACAGCGAGCAGAATCGCATCTATCTCTTGACCACCAACACTCTGGATCGGGAGCCCATTTTTCTGAATTGGCGTGTTGGGCGACAAGTTGTCGAGCAGTTCAAACAAGCACAAGAACAAGGTCTTGCCGAATCGCTGGCATGGGTAGTCATGCCTGATCACTTTCATTGGCTGATAACCCTTGAGCAAGGCTCGCTTGATAAGTTGATGTGCCGCACCAAATCGTTGAGCACCCGGGCCATCAATCAGGTAACAGGCAGAACAGGCAGTCGATGGCAGCAGGGCTACCATGACCATGCGTTACGTCATGACGAAGACATCAAGCATGTGGCGCGTTACGTTATCGCCAACCCTTTGCGCGCCGGACTGGTCAAACGAATCGGCGATTATCCCTTGTGGGATGCCAAATGGCTTTGATCCCTCACACGATACAAAACCTGTGGGAGCGGGCTTGCTCGCGATGGTATCGACGCGGTTGCTCAGATACACCGCAGCGCCTGCATCGCGAGCAAGCCCGCTCCCACAGGGTTACTTCATTTCACGCGGCTACAGGTGAACCATTGAGCGTCTCCACCGGCACTTGCGGTTCCTTGAGCAACGCAAAGTAGGCAAATGCCGAACACACCGCCACCACCGCACTGATCACGAACGCAGTGGAAAACGAGCCACTCTGCTGCACGCTGAAACCGGTGAGGATCGGTGCGATGGAACCCGCCAGGTAGCCGCCAAAGTTCTGGATCGAACCAAACGAGGCTACCCGCTCCGAAGGCACGATGGTGTTGACGATCATCCAGGCCGTGGCGCTGGAGATGTTGATAAAGAACATGGTCAGGCACAGCAAGACCACGCACGCCACGACGTTGGTGGTAAAAGCCACGATCAGGGTAAACAGTGCACCGCCAAGCAGGCCCAGAATCACCATCAGCTTGCGGCTCGCCAGCACCCGCATGCCCCGTGCCACCAGCCGGTCGCAGCATTTGCCGGCAACAACGGTGCCCAGTGCGCCGAACAGGTAGGCCAGCGAGACCACCCACGCGGTGCGGTACAGGTCCAGGCCGTGTTCGCGTTCGAAGTAGCCGGGCAGCCAGGTGAGGTTGAGCCAGATCATGTAGATCACGCCCATAAACCCGAGAAACGCACCCCAGGTGTTGCGATCCTTGAACAGTGAGGTCCAGCGCACTTTCGGCGCCTTTTGTTGCTGCACGGCCACCGGCTCTGCCCGCCCCGTTTCAGCCATGTACTCGGCCTTGCTTTTGTAGAACTTGAACCAGCACACCGCCAGCAACAGGCCCATGACGCCCGTCAGGATAAACATCCCGCGCCAGCCCAGATGCACCATGAACACGGTCAACAAGGGCGGCGCCAGACACGGACCGATGCAGGTCGAGGACCACACCCAGCCGGTGGCCGTGCCGCGCTCCTGGGTGTCGAACCACTCCGACAATGCCTTGGCCGCCGAAGGGAACACCGGGGCTTCGCCAATGCCCAGCAACACCCGCAAGCCGACCAGATGGCCGTAGCTGCTGAACAGCCCGAACGCCGCCTGCGCCACCGACCACACCACCAGCGAACCGCCCAGCGCCAGCTTGCTGCCCAGCTTGTCGATCAAGGCACCGAGTGGCAGTTGCGAGAAGGCGTAGGCAACGGAAAACGCCGACAACATCACGCCCATTTGCATCGGGCTGATGGCCAGGTCTTTCTGGATGGTGGTGTTGGCGATGGATAGAGCGCTGCGGTCGAGGTAGTTGACGACCCCGATCAGAAACAAAAAGAAGATGGTCAGGGTTTTGTAGCTTTTTATTGTTCTCATACGCGCCTCTCATGAGCGGTTGCGCCCCTACCCGGCAGGTGGGGCGACGCTCACTCTAGTAGGCGCTTTACGCGCTGCCCAATCACAAGATCGGATCAGTCAATAACTGCGGGTTATCAAGGCGTCTGGCGAGCGCCGCGCAGCGCATCGGGGCCGCTCAGCAGCGCATCGATAAAGGCTTTTGCCGACCACTGCGCAACTTCGTTGCGCCGGGTGATAACCCCGTAATCGGCCAGCACCAGCGGAAACGGCAGCGTCAGACGCGTCAAACGCCCGGCCTGGATTTCCGGCTCGACCATCGACTCGGCCAGCATCGCCACCGCCGGTGTGGTTTGCAGCAGTTGCATGGTGGTTTGCAAGGACACGGTTTCCACGGTGTTTTCCGGGGTCTGCATGCCCGCTTCCACAAAGGCTTTTTCCACCCGGGCACGCATCGGGGTGCCCGTGGGGTAAATCACCCACGGCCAACTGCCCAGGTCGGCCAGCGGGACTTCACTGGCGCCGGCCAGCGGGTGCCGGCTGCCCGTGACCAGACACAGCGGCTCCGGCGCCAGCGCCTGAAAATCAAACAGTTCACGGTGACGGTCGAGGGTGAACCGGGCGACCACCAGGTCCAGCTCCTTGTGCTCGAGCAGCGTCAGCATATTGGCACTGGTGCCTTCCAGCACTTGCACGGTGAGCAATGGCCAGTCCTGCTTGACCTGCACAATGGCGGCGGGCACGGCCATGGCCGTCGCCGCATAGATGGTGCCTACCTTCAGCAACCCGTGACCGCCCTGGCGCAGATGGTTGATCTGCCCCACAAATTGCTGGGTGTCATTCAATGCAATCTGGGCAAACCGGGCCACATGACTGCCCAGGTCGGTGAGCGTCATGCTGCGCGGCAATCTGGCAAATACCTCAAAGCCCAATTGGTGCTCGATCTCGCGCAGCATCTTGCTCACCGCCGGCTGGCTGATGCTCATTTCCTGCGCGGTGGCATGCATGTTTTGGGTGCGCGCCAGGGTGCCGATCAGCACCAGATGGCGAAAGCGCAGCCAGTTACACAGTTGATTAAATCCGACGTCCGCCATCCGATAACCTCCGGTTATTGAGGCTTGAGAATATCTCATTGGCGATTATCGCAGGGCAACATTAGTGTGAAGCGGTTGCGCCAAATAATAACAATGGAAACCTCCCATGATCCTCGCCAACAAACGCGTTTTGATCACCGCAGCGGCACAGGGCATCGGTCGGGCATCGGTACTGGCGTTCCGCGATGCAGGCGCCCGGGTCTTTGCCACCGATCTGCATATCGAAGCGCTGCAGGATATCCCCGGCATCACCACCTTGCAGCTTGACGTGACCCGGCCTGCGGCCATCGCAGCGATCAGCCAGCAGATCGGCACGGTGGACGTGCTGTTCAACTGCGCAGGCTACGTGCACAGCGGCGCGCTGCTGGACTGTGACGAACAGGCGTGGCAGTTCTCCTTCGACCTCAATGTCACGGCCATGTACCGCATGATCAGCGCATTCCTGCCGGGCATGCTGGCCGCGGGCGGTGGCAGCATTATCAATATGGCGTCAGTGGCTTCCAGCGTTAAAGGCGTGCCCAACCGTTTTGCCTACACCGCGAGCAAGGCCGCCGTGATTGGCCTGACCAAATCCGTGGCCACCGATTACGTGCGCCAGGGAGTTCGCTGCAATGCCATTTGCCCCGGCACGGTGGATTCCCCGTCCTTGCGCCAACGAATTGCCGAGCAGGCCCGTGAACAGGGGCGCTCCGAGGCCGAGGTGTATCAGGCCTTCGTTGATCGCCAGCCCATGGGCCGCATCGGCACCCCTGAAGAAATCGCCCAATTGGCCCTGTACCTGGCGAGCGACGCCAGCAGCTACACCACCGGCACCATCCAGGTGATTGATGGCGGGATGAGTAACTAAGAATTTTGTGGGAAACCCTGTGGCAGCGAGCCTGCTCGCGATGCAGGCACCCCGGTGTGTCAGTGGCACCGCAGTGATGCAATCGCGAGCAAGCCCGCTCCCAAAAAAAGCACTGATTTCTTCTATTTGGCTAAAGGAGCTTTTATGAAACTGCTGCGCTACGGCGATAAAGGTCAGGAAAAACCCGGTCTGCTCGATGCCCAAGGCAATATCCGTGATGTGTCGGCCCATATCGCCGATGTCGCAGGCTCCGCGCTCAACCCCGAAAGCCTGGCCGCCCTGAGCAAAATCGACCCCGCCACCCTGCCTCTGGTTACTGGCTCGCCACGTATCGGCGCCTGTGTCGGCCAGGTCGGCAAGTTTATCTGCATCGGCCTGAACTACGCCGACCACGCTGCCGAGTCCGGCCTGGCAGTACCCTCGGAGCCGGTGGTGTTCAGCAAATGGACCAGCGCCATCTGCGGCCCCAACGACAACGTCGAGATCCCCCGCGGTTCGACCAAGACCGACTGGGAAGTCGAACTGGGCGTGGTCATCGGCAAGGGCGGCCGCTATATCGACGAAAGCAACGCCATGGACCACGTGGCCGGGTATTGCGTGATCAACGACGTGTCCGAGCGTGAATGGCAGCTGGAGCGTGGCGGCACCTGGGACAAGGGCAAGGGTTTTGACACTTTCGGCCCCCTCGGCCCATGGCTGGTGACCCGCGACGAAATCGCCGACCCGCACCAGCTCGACCTTTGGCTTGAGGTCGACGGACAGCGCTACCAGAACGGCAATACCCGCACCATGGTGTTCCAGATCCCGGCCCTGATTGCCTACCTGAGCCGCTGCATGTCGCTGCAACCGGGGGATGTGATTTCCACCGGTACCCCGCCGGGTGTGGGCCTGGGCATCAAACCGTCGCCGGTGTACCTGCGCGCCGGCCAGGAAATGCGCCTGGGCATCAGCGGCCTTGGCGAACAGCGCCAGCGCACCGTGCAGGCCGACTGATACACCGCACACTTAAAAAACAATCATAAGAAACAGGAACAACCCATGCGAATTCTGATCACTGGCGGCACCGGCTTTATCGGCAAACAACTGGCTCAGCGCCTGCTTGACCTGAACACCCTGACCCTCGAAGGCCAGGCACCCCGGGCCATTGAACGTATCGTGCTGTTCGACGCCTTTGCCGGCGAAGACCTGCCCGCCGACCCACGTATCGAACTGGTCACGGGCGATGTCGCCGACCCCGAAGTCATCGCCCGCGTCACCGATGGTGTGGATCTGGTGTGGCACCTGGCAGCGGTGGTCAGCTCGGCCGCCGAGGCGGATTTTGACCTCGGGATGCAGGTCAACCTGCACGGCCTGATGCTGCTGCTCGAAACCCTGCGCAAACAGGGCAACGCCCCGCGCTTCGTTTACGCCAGCGGTTTCGCGGTGTTTGGCGGCGAGTTGCCGGCCGTGGTGGATGACAACACCGTGCTCACCCCGCAGTCCTCCTACGGCATGCAAAAAGCCGTGGGCGAATTGCTGGTGGCCGACTATGCGCGCAAAGGGTTTGTGGACGGCCGCGTGCTGCGCCTGCCCACGGTGGCCGTGCGCCCCGGCAAACCGAACAAGGCCGCTTCGACCTTCTTCAGCTCGATCATCCGCGAGCCGCTGGTGGGCCTGCCGGCCGTGTGCCCGGTACGCCCGGACACCCAGGTGTACCTCACCTCTCCGCGGCGCATCATCGAATCGATGCTGCTGGGTATGACCCTGTCGCCGCAAACCCTTGGCAACCAGCGGATCATCCCGCTGCCGGGCGTCACCACCACCGTGGCCGACATGGTCAGTGCCCTGCAACGGGTTGCCGGTGACGACGTGGTCAAACTGATTCGCTGGGAGCCGGACGCCACCATCCAGCGCATCGTCGAAAGCTGGCCGAGCAAGGTAGAGGCCCCGCGCGCCCGCGCCCTGGGCTTTACCGCCGACCCTGATTTCGACGCCATTGTGCGCGCGCATATCGAGGACACAGCCCCCAAATAACCCCACAACTCTGTGGGAGCGGGCTTGCTCGCGATTGCATCACTGCGGTTTAACTGAAACACCGAGGTGCCTGCATCGCGGGCAAGCCCGCTCCCACAAAAAGCAAAACAAGCTCGCGTTACACACAACAATAAAAACGAGGCCGTGCGATATGACCACCACACCGCTCCCCGACATCTCGGACATCGAACAACAGACGATCAAGCGCGTTACCCGGCGCATGATCCCCTTTCTCATCCTGCTGTTTGTGGTCGCCTTTCTGGACCGCAACAACGTCGGGTTCGCCGCACTGCGGATGAACGAAGACATCGGTATCAGCCAGACCATTTATGGCCTGGGCGCAGGTATTTTCTTCCTCGGCTACTTCATGTTCGAAGTGCCAAGCAACATTCTGCTGCACCGCTACGGCGCCCGGGTCTGGATTGCGCGGATCATGGTGACCTGGGGCATCATCGCAGGCGCCATGGGCTTCCTGCAGACGCCCGTGCACTTCATCTCCCTGCGCGTACTGCTGGGTATCGCCGAAGCCGGGTTCTTCCCGGGGGTCATTTACCTGCTGTCGCTGTGGTTCCCGAGCCGTTACCGCGCCCGCATGATCGCCACCTTTTACCTGGGCGTACCCATCGCGCAAATCATCGGTGCACCGCTGTCGGTGGGCCTGATGGAGCTGGGCGATGCCTGGGGCTTCGTCGGCTGGCGCCTGATGTACATCGTCGAGGCCGTACCGGCCGTGATCCTCGGTGTGGTGTGCTACTTCTACCTCACTGACCACCCGGCCGATGCCCACTGGCTCACCGACAAACAGCGCAACTGGCTGATCAACACCCTGGCACAGGAAGAACGCAGCAAACCGCTGGTGGTGGGCATTCAACCGACCAAGGGCCAGATGATCCGCAAGGCACTGTGCAACCGTCAGGTGTGGTTGCTGGCCCTGGTGTACTTCGGCATCACCTCGGGCTCCAACGCGATGAACTTCTTTATGCCTACGGTACTGGCATCGTTCCGCGGCTCGTTCGGGCTGGAAATCGGCCTGATGCAGAACGGTCTGATCACTGCCATCCCGTACGCCGTTGCCGCTGTGGCGATGATCTGGTGGAGCCGTCGCTCCGACCGTCTGCAAGAACGTCACTGGCATGCGGGCGGTGCCGCCATGCTGGCCGCCGTCTCGATCGCCGTGGCGCTGTGGCTCAACCAGCCGTGGATCATCGTCGTCGGTTTTATCCTGCTGGCCATGGGCGTTTACAGCGCAATCAACGTGTTCTGGGCCGTACCGGGGCAAGTGCTGACCGGCGTTGGCGCGGCCGTGGGGATTGGCCTGATCAACTCCATCGGTAACCTCAGCGGCTTTATCGGGCCTTACCTGACCGGCTACCTGTTCACCGTGACCGGCAGCTACACCCCGGGCTTCCTGGTGATTGCAGCGCTGGTCGGTCTGGGCGGTCTGGGCATGGTGCTGATGCCGCGCAACAAGGTGTCGCAGATTGGCGCCGCCATGGCTCCGGCTGTTGGAGGTAAAGCATGAGCCTGCCAACCGTAGCCTTTATCGGTACCGGGATCATGGGCCAGCCCATGGCCCGCAACCTGCTGCAGGCAGGCTTCCCGGTGCGGGCATGGAACCGCTCGCCGGCCAAGGTGCAGGAACTCTCGGCACAGGGTGCCGAGGTGTTCCAGACCCCGGCTCAAGCCGCAAACGGTGCCCAGGTACTAATCTGCATGCTCAGCGATGGCCCGACCTGCGACGAGGTGCTGTTGGGTGAAAACGGCGCCGCACTGGCACTGGCGCCGGGGGCGCTGGTGGTGGTGATGAGTTCGATCCCGGTGGACACCGCCGCCGATCAGGCACGCCGCTGCACGGCGCTGGGCCTGCGCTACCTCGACGCTCCGGTGTCGGGGGGCGAGCGCGGGGCGCGGGAAGCCAGCCTGGCGATCATGGTCGGTGGCGACGTAGCCGCCTTCGAGCAGGGCCGCCAGGTGCTGGCGGCCATGGGCCGTCCGGTACATGTCGGCCCGGCCGGCACCGGCGAGCTGTCCAAGCTGGTCAACCAGTTGATCGTCGCCAGCACCATCGCCACCGTCGCCGAGGGCCTGCTGCTGGCCGAACGGGGCGGTGCCGACCCGGCCAAGGTCCACGAAGCGCTGATGGGCGGCTTTGTCGACTCACCGATCTGGCGTCAACACGGGCAACGCATGCTCACCAACGACTTCACCCCGGGCGGTCCTGCCAAATGGCAACTCAAGGACACCCGCACCGCCCTCGCCCAGGCGCAAAAGCTTGGTCTGTCGCTCCCCGTGGGCAGCCTGGTGGACAGCCTGTTTGCCGCCATGGTCGAGGCCGGTGACGGCGAACTCGACCACGCCGGGCTGATCCGTCAGCTGCGCCGCAACAACCCATTGCCCGAATAACTTGCCGGAGCCTGCCATGACCGATTCAACCCCACGCCGCCTGCGCAGCCAGCTGTGGTTCGACGATCCAAGCCACGCCGACCTTACCGCGCTGTATGTGGAACGCTACATGAACCAGGGCCTGACCCGGGCCGAGCTGCAATCGGGGCGGCCCATCATCGGGATCGCCCAGACCGGCAGCGACCTGACACCCTGCAACCGCCATCACATTGAACTGGCCAAGCGGGTCAAGGACGGCATCCGCGACGCGGGCGGCATCCCGATGGAGTTCCCGGTGCACCCGATTGCCGAGCAATCGCGGCGCCCCACTGCGGCGCTGGATCGCAACCTCGCCTACCTGGGCCTGGTGGAAGTGCTCCACGGCTACCCGCTGGACGGCGTGGTGCTGACCACCGGCTGCGACAAAACCACCCCGGCCTGCCTGATGGCCGCCGCCACCACTGACCTGCCCTCCATTGTGCTGTCCGGCGGGCCGATGCTCGATGGCTGGCACAAGGGTCAGCGCATCGGTTCGGGCACGGTGCTGTGGCATGCGCGCAATCTGCTCAGCGCCGGCGAGATTGATTACGAAGGGTTCATGACCCTGACCACCGCCTCCTCACCGTCGATTGGCCACTGCAACACCATGGGCACCGCCCTGTCGATGAACGCCCTGGCCGAAGCACTGGGCATGTCGCTGCCCGGCTGCGCCAGCATCCCGGCGCCTTACCGCGAACGCGGGCAAATGGCCTATGCCACCGGCATGCGGATTGTCGACCTGGTGCGCGAAGACGTACGCCCGTCACAGATCATGACCCACGCTGCATTCGAAAACGCCATTGCCGTGGCCTCGGCGCTGGGCGCGTCCACCAACTGCCCGCCCCACCTGATCGCCATTGCCCGCCACAGCGGCATCGACCTGTCGCTCGAAGACTGGCAGCGCGTGGGTGAAGACGTGCCATTGCTGGTCAACTGCATGCCGGCCGGCGAATACCTGGGCGAAAGTTTCCACCGCGCCGGCGGCGTACCGGCGGTGATGCATGAGCTGGACAAGGTGGGGCGCCTGCACCGCGACTGCCTCACCGTGAGTGGCCGCAAGATGGGCGAGGTGGTAGCCGACTGCGTCACCGGCGACCGCGATGTGATCCGCTCGTACGAAGACCCCCTGATGCACCGTGCCGGCTTTATCGTGCTCAGCGGCAACTTCTTCGACAGCGCCATCATGAAAATGTCGGTGGTGGGTGAAGCCTTCCGCAAGACCTACCTCAGCGATCCGCTGCAACCCAACAGCTTCGACGCGCGGGCCATTGTGTTCGAGGGCCCGGAAGACTACACGGCGCGGATCAACGACCCGTCCCTGGACATCGACGAGCGCTGCATTCTGGTGATTCGCGGCTGTGGCACCGTAGGCTTCCCCGGCAGCGGCGAAGTGGTGAACATGGCGCCGCCTTCCAACCTGATCAAGGCCGGGATCGACTCCCTGCCGTGCATGGGGGATGGCCGCCAGAGCGGCACGTCGGCCAGCCCGTCGATCCTCAACATGTCCCCGGAATCCGCCGTGGGCGGTGGCCTGTCGCTGCTGCGCACCGGTGACCGCCTGCGCGTCGACCTCAATGCCCGCAGCGTCAACCTGCTGGTGGACGAAAGCGTGCTCGATGAGCGTCGCCAGGAACCGCTGCCACCGCTGGCACCGTCACAAACCCCATGGCAGGAACTGTATCGCCAACTGGTGGGCCAGCTGTCCACGGGCGGCTGCCTGGAACCGGCGACGCTGTACTGGCGCGTGATCCCGGAAAACGGCCCGCCCCGCCACTCCCACTAAACACACTGGACACATGACCTGACCTGTGGGAGCGGGCTTGCTCGCGATGACATCACCTCGGTTTTCCTGAGAAACCGCAGCGCCTGCATCGCGAGCAAGCCCGCTCCCACCCCCTCTTTCAAGGATCACGCTAATGCAAACCCTGCAATTGACCGTAAAAAACTCCCTGCCGGATGACTGGCAACGCGCAACACTGGTCGGTCGCGCGTGGTTGCCCGGCGAACGTGGTGGCCCAGCCGTGGTGGTTATTCGTGACGGCGAAGTGATCGACTGTACCGCCCACTTCCCTACTTTGAGTTTGCTGCTGGATAGCGAAAACCCGCTGCAAGCCGTGCGCGAAATCCGAGGTACCTCGCTGGGCACAATCCAGGCCCTGCTGACCAACAGTGGCGAGCAACGCGACCAGACCAAACCGTACCTGCTGGCTCCTGTGGACCTGCAAGTGATCAAGGCAGCGGGCGTGACCTTTGCCGCCAGCATGATTGAACGGGTGATCGAGGAAAAAGCCGGTGGCGATGCCCTGCGCGCCGAAGAAGTCCGCGCCCTGGTGCATGAAGTGATTGGCAACAACCTGCGCGACCTGCGCCCCGGTTCGCCCGAGGCCATGCGCCTCAAGCAGGTGCTGATCGAACAGAACATGTGGTCGCAGTACCTGGAAGTCGGCATTGGCCCGGACGCCGAAATCTTCACCAAGGCGCCGATTCTGTCGGCCGTGGGCAGCGGCAACGCCATCGGCATCCACCCGGGTTCGAGCTGGAACAACCCGGAACCGGAAGTGGTACTGGCGGCAGACAGCCAGGGCCGGATACACGGCGCAACCCTGGGCAACGACGTCAACCTGCGCGACTTCGAAGGCCGCAGCGCGCTGCTGTTGAGCAAGGCCAAGGACAACAACGCGTCCTGTGCGCTTGGGCCGTTTATTCGCCTGTTCGACGAACACTTCAACCTGGACGACGTGCGCCAGTGCGAAGTGACCCTGCGCGTTGAGGGCATGGACGGCTACGTGCTTGACGGCAAAAGCTCAATGAACCAGATCAGCCGCGACCCGGCAGACCTGGCCGAACAAACGCTCAACGCCAACCACCAGTACCCGGACGGCTTTGTGCTGTTCCTGGGCACTCTGTTCGCGCCGACAGAAGACCGCGATCAGCCGGGTCAGGGCTTCACCCACAAAGCGGACGACGTGGTGAGCATCTCGTCCCCGATGCTGGGTGCGTTGCACAACCGCGTCACCGGCAGCGACCAGGCCCCGCAATGGGCATTTGGGGTCGGGACATTAATGAAGAACCTGGCGCAGCGCGGGCTGCTGGGGTAAGCGCTGTTTGTCAGCCCTTCGCACCCTGCCCGGCCACCAAGGCCGGGCGGGGTGTTGGCCGTTAGCGGATAAACGCCTGCAAATCACTGCCTACTTTCTTGATCGCTACTTTGAAGTCATTGACGGTGACGGGCTGGCTGGCATTTTCCAGGGTTTCACCGAAGACTTTGCGCACCACTTTGGCCACAGTCTCGCCGGTGCTCGCGTCGATAAATTCGGCTTCAACGTAAAGCTCGGAATCCTGGTCGCGGTGGCCGGTCACAGCCGTCACGCTGCCAACCAAGGCGGCAACAGGGACCACTTCATACCAGTGCATGCCTTCATTCGACGCAGAAACACCGGTAATGGCCGCACGCATGATCAGCGTGCGCGAACCGGCAGGCGCCAGATGGGTGTTCATAACCACCCGGTACTTCTCGCTGAGGATTTTTTTAGTGCTGAGGCTCATGTACGCCTGCAGCTCTTCGAGGGTTTTGAGGTTGGTTCTTTCATCGGGCCGAGGCTCCGGGAAGAACTCCAGTTGCTTGAACGCAACCGTGTCATAGGCACTCGGGCTCCACGAGGGGCTGACCCAACGCATCGACTTCTCGCCGCTGGTGGTGGTCACTTCCTGCAGGTCGTTGTAGTCGAACAGAAAGTTGGTGTACTGCTCTTTGTCGGTAATTCTGGACGTGCAGCCACTTAGCAGCAGGCTGCCCAATACGACACCGGATAAGAGCTTGTGAACCATGTTCATGTGTTTCTCACTTTTGCGTTTAACTGAATGTCAGCACAGCGAAGACCTGCCCGGACAGGCATGGGAAAGGGTCTTGCCGAAAAGGAGCGGGATGCTGGCATTCAGACCTTGCTTGAAGATGTCTGCTTTGTTTCCGGGTTGAAATATGGCGAGCGCAGCGCCCAAACAAAAAGCCCGGCCGGTACGTGTAGCGATCAACCAATCCCGGACACGGCGTCACGTTTTTTCACGGTCTGAGCGGGCGTTAACCCGCCATTGAATGGATGGGGCCGGATACTGTTCGAGATCTCAAACTTCAAATAGCCTGCGCACCATCGCGCAGCCGGCGCGCCCGTCTTCTGCGAATGAAAGAAAGTACCGAAGTTGCCATTGCTGCGTTTTCACAGCCTGCGCAGCAACGGTTTTGACCCAAGGCGGGTAGACACGGAACGCCCGTTTACCGCCCTTGCCGTTGACCGCCATAACGCCCTTCGCGAGCAAGATCGTGCGGTCGAAAACAAACTGCCCGCGCTGGCTTTCACTGCAAACACTCACCACAACTACATCGATGCCATCCTCGATATCCAGCGGCGCAATAACGCTATCCGGCGCGGGACGTTTCCACAGGGTGACGAATTGTCCAACCTTGGTGGGTGTCGTTTTCGCCACGCGGAACACAATCGAGCGGCCATCGAGCGAGAAACGGGCAGCACCGTACTCAGAGCTCTCGGCTTCGCGTGAAGGCGCCTTCGTCACTTGTAGGCCAGCGGGTAGGTACACGTCACCGATTGCGGCGATCAGTTCGCCGGGAAGTGCTTCGGCATGCGTAGCCTGTGGGTCAATACTTGCCATCAAATCCGCCTTTATCTGGACGTCCGGAACCCGGGTTATCCACGATTGTATGCAGGGCGGTCGAGATCGCGAAACTTCGGGGAGCCGTAGCCTGTAGATCAGCCCGCTTACAAGGTGTCTAGAGAGTGCCGGGTGATTCGGTCTTAAGTCTTTCGTCGTTAAAATTGCGTATGCATGAGCGAGGGCCTGGAAGCCCCCCACTCCCCTTGAAACTGCAAGGCTACTGGACACTTCCTACATTCTGCCCCTGTTTCCTGTAGTATTCGGCGCTGGGTGCCACCGCAAAAACGCGGCAGGGCAGGTTTATTCAGCGAAGGTCGGGCCGCCATCGCGGAATGATCACACCCATGAATCTAGAACCTTCGCGTCTGGACAAAGCGCCAGTCCGTCACAAATCTGCTGCTTCCCTCGCTTTTATCACCCGCTTTTTTGCTGCCGAGTCGGCGGGCGGCTTGATCCTCATGGCCTCTGCTTTCGCAGCACTTGTGCTGGCCAACTCCCCTTGGGCTGCGACTTACTTCTCGACACTGCACGTCAAGTTCTTTGGGCTCTCGATTGAGCATTGGATCAATGATGGCCTGATGGCTATCTTCTTCCTGCTGGTCGGCCTGGAGATCAAGCGTGAGATGTTGGCTGGCCAACTTGCCAGTTGGAGCCAACGCGCCCTTCCAGGTTTTGCCGCACTCGGCGGCATGGTGTTTCCTGCCTTGATCTATATCGCCATCAACTGGGGAAACACCGAGACCCTGGGTGGGTGGGCCATCCCCGCAGCCACCGATATTGCGTTTGCATTAGGCGTGCTTTCACTGCTCGGCAAACGCGTACCCGTTTCGTTGAAAATCTTTCTGGCGGCGCTGGCGATCCTCGATGATCTTGGGGCCGTGCTGATCATCGCCCTGTTTTACACCAGCGATCTCTCCGTGAGCATGCTGTTGGTATCTGTGGGCATCGTGGTTGGGTTGGTGGTGCTGAACCGTTGCGGGGTGAGAAGGCTTGCGCCCTATCTGGTTGCAGGTGGGCTGCTCTGGTTCTTCATGCTGCAATCCGGTATTCACGCGACATTGGCGGGCGTCATTCTCGCGCTGTGCATTCCGCTGGGTGATCCGCAACAGAAGCACAAGTCCCCCCTTCTCTACCTCGAAGAAAAAATGCACCCGTGGGTCGCATTCGCGGTGGTGCCCATCTTCGGGTTTGCCAACGCAGGCGTATCACTTGCAGGTATCTCAGCACGAGACTTGATCGATCCGGTACCGCTCGGAGTCACTCTGGGCCTGTTGCTGGGCAAACAGCTGGGCGTCTTTGGTCTGGCGGCTTTGGCCATTCGCTTTGGTCTGGCAAAGCTGCCACAGGGATGTAGCTGGCTTCAGCTGTATGGCATAGCACTGCTGTGCGGAATCGGATTCACGATGAGCCTGTTCATTGGTGCCCTGGCATTTCCGGGTGCGCCACATCTTGTCGATGAGGTTAAAGTCGGAGTGCTTATGGGGTCCGTTCTTTGCGCCCTTTTAGGCGTTGTGGTGCTGATGAGGGCCGGGCGCCAAAGAACATAAACATGCTTAAAAGATATAGATCCTGAAGTGCGGCCGATCTGGGCCGCACCGCACCGGAGGGCTGGACTGGCCCCAACTTCCGAGATAAAGCCAACGAGCTGCCTGCTGCCCTTGCAGACAGCCGGGCGCGCTCGGAAGTTAGCTGCGGGCGCAGTTCCGGTCGTTGGGCAGGAGGGGAGACTATTTGGGCGAGAAGGATGCCAGAAACACACATCCAGACTGCTTTCGTCCTCAGCCTCACAGCACACTCATGCTGGTCCACTGCAGGTACGAGATAAGCGACCACTGGATCAATGGTCGTGAAGCCTTGAAAAATATGGTGTCCCAGGCGGGGTTCGAACCTGCAACCTTCCCCTTAGGAGGGGGATGCTCTATCCAATTGAGCTACTGAGACAAATACCGGCGAGCATGGTAACGGCCGGGCCTTTGTTTGTCATGTCGCGTGTGGCCTTTTTAACTGTCAGTCGCCGACTGTTACGCCCGAAATTCAGCCACCACATAAAAATCGTATACAAAATGTCACGTAACGGTGCACCAAATCTTCCAAAACATTCTTTATGCATCAAAAAGTAACAACTCTCTCCTTGATTAAAATCGATCAACAACTCTCCGCCTCTCCCACCGCTGATTATTCAGCACTCAAATAAAAAACAAAAATTCTTTTGTTTTCAGTCGATTAAAAAATAACAACGCAGCCTGCAAACCCTGTGACTGATCCCTGCCTTTGCGCTGGCATGAATATCGCTTACACCCACACGACACTTGTATACAAAACAAACAAAAACTAAGTACACATTGTTTCGTAGCCTGCAGTGTGAAGCAGGCATACCGCGGACTCTCACAACCAGTGATTACCGCTGCCGTGACGAAGATTTGTCGAGCCAACGCTCATGAACAGTCATCACGCCAGCGGGCATCAGGAGCTTGCCAGAATGCGTTCAAGACTCTCCAACACCCTCGCACTGGATTTACCTTCCCCGGTTTCAACCCCCCTCCCCGTTTCGGGCTGCGTTTCGCCAACGCTGGCGCTCAGCCCCCGCTTGCACAACAGCGACCTGGCACCGACCAAGGCCGAAGGTCGACGCTGGGGCCGATACAGTATTTTTGCGCTGTGGACCAACGATGTGCACAACATTGCCAACTACTCATTCGCCATCGGGCTGTACGCGCTGGGGCTGAACGGCTGGCAAATACTGCTTTCGCTGGGGATCGGCGCAGCACTGGTGTTCAACTTCATGAACCTTTCGGGCTATATGGGCCAGAGGACGGGGGTGCCGTTTCCAGTGATCAGCCGTATAAGCTTCGGCATTCATGGCGCACAGATTCCGGCGTTGATACGCGCCGTTATCGCCATCGCCTGGTTCGGGATTCAGACGTATTTGGCTTCAGTGGTCTTGCGTGTGCTGCTCACCGCCATCCACCCCGGCTTTGCCGCCTATGACCACGACTCGATCCTTGGGCTGTCGAGCCTGGGCTGGGTGTGTTTTGTGGCGATCTGGTTGGTGCAGCTGGCGATCCTCGCCTACGGCATGGAAATGGTTCGCCGCTATGAAGCCTTTGCCGGGCCGGTGATTCTGCTGACAGTGATCTGCCTCGCCACCTGGATGTGCTTTCAGGCCAACGGCAGCATCGCGTGGTCGAATCGCGCGCCGTTGAGCAGCAGCGAGGTATGGCGCAATGTGTTTGCAGGCGGGGCGCTGTGGCTGGCCATTTACGGCACTATGATCCTGAACTTCAGTGATTTCTCACGCTCGGCACCCTGCTGCAAAACCATCAAGGTCGGTAATTTCTGGGGGCTACCGGTCAATATTCTGGTGTTCGCGGGTATTACCGTCCTGCTGTGCGGCGCCCAGTTTCAAATCAACGGCAAGATAATCGAGAACCCGACGCAAATTATTGCCTCGATCCCGAACACCTTTTTCCTGGTGCTGGGCTGCCTGGCGTTTCTGATTGTGACGGTGGCGGTGAATATCATGGCCAACTTCGTTGCGCCGGCTTTCGTACTGAGCAACCTGGCCCCCAAGTACCTGACTTTCCGCCGGGCCGGGCTGATCAGCGCAACCATCGCGGTGGTGATCCTGCCATGGAACCTCTTTAACAGCCCGCTGGTGATTGTTTACTTCCTGTCCGGCCTGGGCGCCCTGCTCGGCCCGCTGTATGGCGTGATCATGGTCGACTACTGGCTGCTGCGAAAAGGTCAGGTGGATGTGCCGGCGTTGTACAGCGAAGATCCAACCGGGGTTTACTACTACTCCCGTGGCGTCAATTTACGTGCTGTAGCGGCGTTTATTCCGGCCGCGCTGATCGCAATCGTTCTGGCACTCGTTCCGGGCTTCCAAACCGTATCGCCATTCTCCTGGCTGATTGGTGCCGGTATCGCAGCGATGCTCTACCTGATCATCTCCAAGCGCCAACCCCACTACGCCCAGGTCAGCGGGGAATCCATCGCGGTCGATAACGCCAGTCATTGATGTCATTGCGGCCTGGCTCACCCAGGCCGCACCGGGCAAGCCAGATGCCCGGATCCGCTCGCCCTTCTCAAGCCGCCGACGCCCATCGTGCAATTTGCACTACATCAAAAAGCCATCATTGCAAATTGCAATCAAACCCCTCCAAAATAACCATCCAAACCACTGTTTTATAAGGGTTTTGTAACCTGTTACAGTTGGCACGAAGACTGCTCTATTAACAGTATCCCGTCCATGCCTTCAGAGATGAGTGCCATGAACAACACGCTTTTACTGTTAAACGCTCTTGCACTGGCCGTACTGGTGGTCTTCCACTTTCAACCTGCACCCGCTGCTGCTGAGCAACAGGTTGAACTGGCCACTACTTACACCAAGCCCCCCAAGCCGCAGGCACAAATCGCGGTGATGACCGGCGCAAGCAGGGTGTCACCTCAGGCGAACGCCGAGCATCCAGCCACCAGCGGAGCTACCGTGGGAAAGGGCTGGGTCTTTTGACTGGCACATTGAGAAGAGTGATGGAAAAACATGTCCAAAATTGCTTTGGCTTTGTTGATGATGGCGCTGGCGAGCCTCGCCCTGGATGTATTGGCTCGTAATGAATTCGGTAACCTGCCGCTGATCGCTTCGGCAGTTTTTTTCGGTTGCTGGCTGGCGGCTCTGGTTATCGGGCGCAGAATCAAGTTTGACCCGCAGTTACGTTGAAACAGCCATCTGACAAGGTCCCGTGCCTTTTTAGATCAGCGGTAAACCAGTACGCTATCAAAAACAGTGCATATTTTTGATAATCACTACTGGCATAACGCCTTTATCCGGTTCAATATTTGTCACAGAATTGACGCCAGGGAAGTGGCAGATTTGAGGCATGATGCGCGCCTCTCATGCAATTCAGGTTGAACATTTGGCCAGAAGGACGGTCTTAACTCACATCCTGCGGCCAATTTCCGAGAACCGCTCCCCTGAACTAACCGGTTAACTATAATGCGCCCATTGAAACAGGCAATTTACTCCAGCCGTACGGCTGACAAGTTCGTCGTGCGCCTGCCAGACGGAATGCGCGAGCGCATCGCCGAGGTGGCTCGCAATCATCACCGCAGCATGAACTCAGAAATCATTGCTCGCCTCGAGCAAAGCCTTATCCAGGAAGGCGCACTGGGTGAAGAACTCAGCATGCACCTGGACAGCCCCGAGCTTTCCCTGCATGAGCGTGAGCTGCTGCAACGCTTCCGCCAACTGTCGCACCGCCAACAAAACGCCCTGGTTTCACTGATTGCCCACGACGCCGAAGCCGCATCCGAAGCCTCCTGATTTAACCCGGGCACAAAAAAGCCAGCACTGCGCTGGCTTTTTTTATGGGCGCTACAAACGCCGGATACAAAAACGGCCTGACCCGACGGTTGTCGGATCAGGCCGCGAGCCATCAGAGCAGGAAGATGGTTGCCAGCCCCAGGAAGATAAAGAACCCTCCGCTGTCGGTCATGGCAGTGATCATCACACTTGCCCCCATGGCCGGGTCACGCCCCATCCGGGCAAGCGTCATGGGGATCAATACCCCCATCAGCGCTGCCAGCAGCAGGTTGAGTGTCATCGCAGCGGTCATCACTACGCCCAGCGACCAGCTGCCGTACAGCAGGTACGCGACAATGCCGATCACTCCACCCCACACCAGGCCGTTGATCAAGCCTACAGCCAGCTCCTTGCGCATGAGGCGTGAGGTGCTGCCGGTGTTGACCTGATCGAGGGCCATCGCCCGTACGATCATGGTGATGGTCTGGTTGCCGGAGTTACCACCAATACCGGCCACGATGGGCATCAGCGCGGCAAGCGCTACCAGTTTTTCAATCGAGCCTTCGAACAGGCCGATCACCCGCGAAGCAATGAACGCCGTGACCAGATTGACTGCCAGCCAGGCCCAGCGGTTACGCAGGGATTTCCAGACTGACGCGAAAATATCCTCCTCTTCACGAAGACCCGCCATGTTGAGGACTTCGTTTTCGCTTTCCTCACGGATCAAGTCGACCATTTCATCTATGGTCAAACGGCCGATCAGCTTGCCGTTCTTGTCGACGACAGGAGCCGAAATCAAGTCATAACGCTCAAAGGCGAGGGCCGCATCGTAGGCGTCTTCGTCCGGGTGAAAACTCACCGGATCGCTGGCCATCACTTCGGACACTTGTTTTTCAGGGTCATTGACCAGCAAACGCTTGATCGGCAACACACCCTTGAGTGCGCCGTCATAGTCGACTACAAACAGTTTGTCGGTATGGCCCGGCAACTCCTTGAGACGACGCAGGTAACGCAGTACGACTTCAAGGCTGACGTCCTCGCGGATCGTCACCATCTCAAAGTCCATCAGGGCGCCGACCTGATCCTCGTTATAGGACAGTGCGGAGCGAACACGCTCACGCTGCTGGCCATCAAGGGTCTCCATCAGCTCATGGACGACGTCTCGCGGCAGCTCGGGGGCCAGGTCAGCAAGTTCGTCGGCGTCCATCTCCTTGGCCGCAGCCAGGAGCTCGTGATCGTCCATGTCGGCGATCAGGGTTTCACGTACCGAGTCGGAAACCTCGAGCAGGATGTCGCCATCGCGATCAGCCTTGACCAGCTGCCAGACCGTCAGACGGTCGTTCAGCGGCAATGCTTCGAGGATATAGGCAACGTCTGCGGAGTGCAGGTCTTCCAGTTTACGCTGGAGCTCGACAAGGTTTTGCCGGTGGACCAGGTTCTCGACCCGATCATGGTGATGGCCTTCCTGACGATGAGTCAGGTCTTCGACCACACGCTGGCGATTAAGCAGCTCAATAACTTGAGCGAGGCGGCTTTGCAGGCTGTCTTGCGTTTTCTTTACTTCAACTTCGGTCATAGGCGAACTCCACTCCCAGCAGCAGGGCACGCCGGAAGGATCAATCAGTCAATTCATGATTGGAAAAACGGGATGCTGAGTTACTACTGGGTAAGTCCATGGAGGTGTTCCACAAGCCCCGGCGGGGCTGACGGGCGCAATCATACACGGCTTAAAAATTTATGACGCAAAAATCTCGGGGATAACAAAAGCTTGCGGGGCGCCACCAGGCTTTGTTTGCGCGACGCCTGTGCGACGCAAGATGATTCGCCCGGGGCACACACCCCGGCAAAAAACCATCACCGGTGGGTTCCGATAGCCACTGCGAGAGTAAACAGGCGAGAAGTCTGCAGGATGACAGCAGCGCCCGGTGCGACAGCATGCCTGAGATCACTCAAATCCCAGACAGCAAAAAGCCCGCATCAGATGCAGGCTTTTTGGTGTTTGGTGCACTCGACAGGATTCGAACCTGTGACCGCTCGGTTCGTAGCCGAGTACTCTATCCAGCTGAGCTACGAGTGCAAGTTGTGTTTGTTAGACCAGACCACCCTGGTTGAAGCCAAGTTAACCGCCGAAGCAACTAACTCTTAAATGGTGCACTCGACAGGATTCGAACCTGTGACCGCTCGGTTCGTAGCCGAGTACTCTATCCAGCTGAGCTACGAGTGCAAGTTGTGTTTGTTAAACCAGACCACCGCTGGTTGAAGCAAGTTAGCCGCAGAAGCAACTAACCTTTGAAATGGTGCACTCGACAGGATTCGAACCTGTGACCGCTCGGTTCGTAGCCGAGTACTCTATCCAGCTGAGCTACGAGTGCATTTGAAGCTGCGTATTATAGACCGTTTAATCTCTCTGCCAAGCTTTTTTTTCAATAATTTCAACAACTTACTGAAACCGGCTAGATCAAACGTGCTACTTGAATAATGGCGGAGAAGGGGGGATTCGAACCCCCGACACCCTTTTGAGATGTACTCCCTTAGCAGGGGAGCGCCTTCGGCCACTCGGCCACCTCTCCGCAACACGGGGCGTATAATAACCAGCCTTTTCCCCGCATGCAACTAAAAACTTAAATAAAATTAAAGACTTGGTTCTTAGTCCTTTTCCTTCTTGATCCGCAGGTAGATCTCCTCACGGTGCACCGCCACTTCTTTTGGGGCGTTCACACCAATTCGTACTTGGTTTCCTTTGACACCGAGCACGGTCACAGTAATTTCGCCATCGCCTATGATCAGGCTCTCTGCACACCGGCGAGTCAGAATCAGCATACGTCTCTCCTCACACTTTCATTTCAGGAACAACAGTCTGCAAAAAAAAAGAGCCCGGGCCTACTAGCTAAATAGCTATAGCGCCCCGTGCTCCTTAAGTATCGACCAGCATGACGAAACTGGAGGTCTTCGGTCACGCTGCTCAAAAAACAAAGGGCGCGGATCAACCGCGCCCTTCTGGCAACGCGCTACTCACCCTGTCGGGTAGGCGCGTCCAGATCAAAAGCAGTGTGCAGGGAACGCACGGCCAGCTCCAGGTACTTCTCTTCGATCACCACCGAGACTTTGATCTCGGAGGTCGAGATCATCAGGATGTTGATGTTCTCTTTGGCCAGCGATTCAAACATGCGGCTGGCAACACCCGCATGCGAACGCATGCCCACGCCAACAATCGAAACCTTGGCAATATTGGTGTCACCCACCACCTCACGGGCACCGATCTCACGCGCGGTGTTTTCCAGCACGCTTTGGGCAGCGCTGTAGTCATTGCGGTGTACGGTGAAGGTGAAGTCGGTGGTGTTATCGTGCGCAACGTTCTGCACGATCATGTCGACTTCGATATTGGCCCCACTGATCGGGCCCAGAATCTTGAATGCCACACCCGGGGTGTCTGGCACGCCACGGATGGTCAGCTTGGCTTCATCGCGATTGAAAGCGATGCCAGAAATGATCGGCTGTTCCATGGATTCCTCTTCATCAATAGTAATGAGGGTGCCTGGACCCTCCTTGAAGCTGTGCAATACGCGCAGCGGAACGTTGTACTTGCCTGCGAACTCGACAGCACGGATCTGCAACACCTTGGAGCCCAGGCTGGCCATTTCCAGCATTTCTTCGAAGGTGATCTTTTCCAGACGCTGAGCCTGGGCCACAACCCGCGGGTCAGTGGTGTAAACGCCATCGACATCGGTGTAGATCTGGCATTCGTCAGCCTTCAAGGCTGCCGCCAGCGCCACACCGGTGGTGTCGGAGCCGCCACGGCCCAGGGTGGTGATGTTGCCGTCCTCGTCCACACCCTGGAAACCTGCAACCACAACCACACGCCCGGCCTTGAGGTCTGCGCGAATCTTCTGGTCGTCAATTTTCAGGATGCGGGCTTTGGTGTGCGAACTGTCCGTCAGGATACGTACCTGGCTGCCGGTGTAGGACACCGCTGGCACACCGCGCTTGTTCAGCGCCATTGCCAGCAGGCCGATCGTCACCTGCTCGCCCGTGGACAAAATCACATCCAGCTCACGGGGTAACGGCTGATCAGTGATTTGCTTGGCCAGGTCGATCAGGCGATTGGTTTCGCCGCTCATGGCAGACAGCACGATCACCAGATCATTGCCGGCTTCGCGGAACTTCTTAACTTTATCGGCGACCTGCTCGATTCTCTCGACAGTGCCGACCGAGGTGCCTCCGAATTTTTGTACGATCAAAGCCATTTCAAAGCAGCCTCAGCCCATAAAGGGCGCCCATTTATCATTCAAACGACGCGCCATCACTAGACGACAGCGCGTACTGGACCTCAGATACCTTGCTCGACAAATGGCACAGTCAGGGCCAGCGCGGCGTCCAGGGCTGCGGCATCAACACCGCCGCCTTGCGCCATGTCCGGACGACCACCGCCCTTCCCGCCCACTGCCGCAGCGGCCTGTTTCATCAAATCACCGGCTTTGAGTTGGCCAGTCAGGTCTTTGGTTACGCCTGCAACCAGTACAACCTTGTCTTCATGGACACTGCCGAGCAGGATCACTGCACGGCCGAGCTTGTTCTTCAGCTGATCTACCAGCGCCAGTAGCGCCTTGCCGTCCTGACCGTCCAGGCGAGCGGTCAGCACTTTCACGCCTTTGACGTCCACCGCCGACGATGACAGATCATCACCGGCAGCGCTTGCGGCCTTGGCCTGCAATTGCTCAAGTTGTTTTTCCAGCTGGCGATTGCGTTCAAGGACCGCCGACAGTTTGTCGACCAGGTTCTCACGCGAGCCCTTGACCAGGTTTGCGGCTTCCTTGAGCTGCTCTTCGGCGGCGTTCAGGTAAGCCAGTGCTGCAGCGCCCGTCACCGCTTCAATACGACGGATACCGGAGGCTACACCACCTTCGCTGGTGATTTTCATCAAGCCGATATCACCGGTGCGCTTGGCATGGATACCACCACACAGCTCAACCGAAAAATCACCGCCCATGCTCAGTACGCGCACATTGTCGCCGTACTTCTCGCCAAACAGCGCCATGGCGCCTTTTTGCTTGGCGGTTTCGATGTCGGTTTCTTCAGTTTCAACAGGCGTGTTGTTACGAATCTGCGTGTTGACGATATCTTCCAGCGCCTTGATCTGCTCAGGCTTGATCGCTTCAAAGTGGCTGAAGTCGAAGCGCATGCGCTGACTGTCTACCAACGAGCCTTTCTGCTGGACGTGCTCACCCAGCACCTGACGCAAGGCCGCGTGCAGCAAGTGCGTTGCCGAGTGGTTCAGTGCCGTGGCGTGACGCACATCAGCGTCAACCTTCGCCTCAACGGACTGGCCAACTTCCAGGCCACCCGCGGCAATCACGCCGTGGTGCAGGAACGCACCGCCGGTTTTAGTGGTGTCGCGCACGTCAAAGCGCGCTGCGCCAGCCTGCAGGTAACCACAGTCGCCGACCTGGCCGCCCGACTCGGCGTAGAACGGGGTCTGATCGAGGATCACCACGCCCTCGTCGCCTTCGCTCAAGCTGGCAACCGACTGGCCGTCTTTATAGAGCGCAACAACCTTGGCCGGGGCCTGGGTAGCGGTGTAACCGATGAACTCGGTTGGCACATCGACTTTAACCAGAGTGTTGTAGTCCAGACCGAAAGAGCTGGCCGAACGTGCACGCACACGCTGGGCTTCCATCTCGCGCTCGAAACCTTCTTCGTCCACGGTCAGGTTGCGCTCACGGGCGATGTCGGCCGTCAGGTCCATCGGGAAGCCGTAAGTATCGTAAAGCTTGAACACCACGTCGCCAGGAACCACGGTGCCCTTGAGGTCAGCCAGGTCCTGCTCGAGAATTTTCAGGCCCTGCTCCAGGGTCTTGGAGAACTGCTCTTCTTCAGCCTTGAGCACGCGCTCGATGTTGGCCTGCTCGCGCACCAGCTCCGGGAAGCTCTCGCCCATCTCGGCCACCAGGGCCGCGACGATCTTGAAGAAGAAGTTGCCGGTAGCACCCAGCTTGTTGCCGTGACGGCAGGCGCGACGAATGATGCGACGCAGCACATAGCCGCGGCCTTCGTTCGATGGCAATACACCGTCAGCGATCAGGAAGCTGCACGAACGGATGTGGTCGGCTACAACCTTGAGCGATGCCTGGCCTTCGTTGGCACAGCCGATGGCTTGCGCCGCGCCATTGAGCAGGCTCTGGAACAGATCGATGTCGTAGTTGGAGTTGACGTGCTGCATCACCGCACTGATCCGCTCCAGGCCCATGCCGGTATCTACCGACGGCGCTGGCAACGGATGCAACACGCCATCGGCGGTGCGGTTGAACTGCATGAACACGTTGTTCCAGATTTCGATGTAACGGTCACCGTCTTCATCTGGCGAGCCCGGCGGGCCGCCCCAGATTTCAGGACCGTGATCGTAGAAAATCTCGGTGCAAGGGCCGCACGGGCCGGTATCGCCCATGGTCCAGAAGTTGTCTGACGCGTATGGGGCGCCCTTGTTGTCGCCGATGCGGATCATGCGCTCGGCAGGTACGCCGACGTCTTTGGTCCAGATCTCATAGGCTTCGTCATCGCTGGCGTAGACGGTTACCCAGAGTTTGTCTTTAGGCAGCTTCAAGACGCCGGTCAGGAAGGTCCAGGCAAAATTGATCGCATCTTTCTTGAAGTAATCGCCAAAGCTGAAGTTGCCCAGCATTTCAAAAAAGGTGTGGTGACGCGCGGTATAACCGACGTTTTCCAGGTCGCTGTTCTTGCCGCCGGCGCGCACGCACTTCTGGCTGCTGGTCGCCCGGGTGTAGGCACGTTTTTCTTGACCCAGGAAGCAGTCCTTGAACTGGTTCATCCCCGCGTTGGTGAACAGCAGGGTTGGGTCGTTATTCGGGACCAAGGAGCTGGAAGGGACACGGGTGTGACCTTGCTCCTCGAAGAAGCGAAGGAAGGCTTCACGGATTTCTGCGCTTTTCATAGGTTCTTCCACGGAGGCTGCGGCCAGAGGCAAGTGAATCACGTCAATCGACAGTGCGACTCGCAAAGGGCCGCATTATATCGGCCCTTCGCCCCGGGTACAGCGTGTTTATACGATAGCGACAAGCAATTGGACGGATTGAAAGCTCATTGGCGGGAAAAGTCGGCAAAAACGGCTATTACACGCTCGATCTGACTGTGACTGACATCCATATGCGTCACCATTCGCAACCGCGGTGCCGCACTGAGCCTGATCTCATGCTCGGCCGCGAAGGCCTTGAGGGCCTCGGCCTGCTCGCCGACCTGAACGTACACCATATTGGTCTGCACCGGCTCGACTTCATAACCGGCGGCGCGCAAGCCCTCGGCCAGGAACTGGGCGTTGGCATGGTCATCGGCCAGACGCTCAACCTGATTATCCAGCGCATACAACCCGGCGGCAGCCAGCTGGCCAGCCTGGCGCATGCCGCCACCGACCATCTTGCGCAGGCGCCGCGCCCTGGCGATCAGGTCAGCAGTACCGCACAGCACCGAGCCCACCGGCGCACCCAGGCCCTTGGACAGGCACACCGATACCGAATCGAAATGACGCGTGATGTCCCTGGCATCGACCCCAAGCTTGACGGCCGCGTTGTACAGCCGCGCACCATCAAGATGCAGCGCCAGGCCATGCTCACGGGTCAGGCGACTGGCTGCGGCCAGATACTCGAGCGGCAACACCTTGCCCTGCATGGTGTTTTCCAGAGCGAGCAAGCGTGTGCGGGCAAAGTGAAAATCGTCAGGCTTGATCGCAGCCACGACCTGGCCCAGGTCCAGCGAACCATCCGCCTGCACTTCCAGCGGCTGCGGCTGGATGGAGCCCAGGACCGCCGCCCCGCCGCCTTCATACTTATAGGTGTGGGCCTGCTGGCCCACGATATATTCATCACCGCGCCCGCAATGCGCCATCAGCGCCAGCAGGTTGCTCATGGTGCCGGTTGGCACAAACAGCGCCCTGGCAAAACCAAGACGCAAGGCCAGCTCGGCCTCCAGCTTGTTGACCGAGGGATCTTCGCCATAAACATCGTCGCCCATCGGCGCATTCGCCATGGCCTCGCGCATGCCGGGGCTGGGTTGGGTCACGGTGTCACTACGAAGATCGATAACAGTCATTGGAGGAGCCTCGGCAATTAAGTAATCAGCACTGGATGCTAATCGGGGTATTCCCTTTCGAACAAGGGCACGACGGGCAAGATTGCTCATATTCAAGGGTTTACGTGAGAATCCATGAACAAAACAATCATAAAAATTGATGGCTATTAGCAAAAAGCAGCAATGCATCCTTGAAACATTTGTGATACAAAATGTCCGCCGCCAGAAAGGCTGGCGGCAACGTTCTCAGGGCGGGGTGTAACTCCCCACCGGCGGTAATTGCGCGCAATGCGCATAGCCCGCGAGCGCTTGGCAGATCCATCGGCTTCGGTTGAGGATAGGCCAAGGTCAGCAGACCCGGTGTGATCCCGGGGCCGACGGTCATAGTCCGGATGAAGAGAGAACGGGATTGGCGCCAAAGGGCCGTCAACCAGGCGGGTGTGTGTCGAGGCTCAACGGCCACGCGCAGCCCGTCTGAGCGCACCCTTAAATCCCATTCGATTCATATGCCCTGTTTTTCACACAAACAGGAGTCAGAACATGCAACCCACCGCAATCGATAGCAAAAGCAAAAACCACCACAACGAGCGCGTAGCGTTTATCCAGGCTTGCTGGCACAAAGAGATTGTCGACCAGAGCCGCAAAGGGTTTCTGGCCGAAATGCTGGTGCAGGGCTACCAGGAAAGCGACATTGATTTCTTTGAAGTCGGCGGCGCCTTCGAAATCCCGCTGCACGCCAAGCTGCTGGCCAAGACCGGCCGTTATGCCGGGATCGTCGGTGCGGCACTGGTCGTAGACGGCGGCATCTATCGTCACGACTTCGTGGCCCAGACCGTGGTCAGCGCCCTGATGCAAGTCCAGCTGGAAACTGAAGTGCCGGTGTTCTCGGTCAGCCTGACCCCGCACCACTTCCATGCCGGCGAAGAACATCAGAAGTTCTTCTTTGACCACTTCGTCCATAAAGGCGAAGAAGCTGCAAAAACCTGCGCCGATACCCTGCACAAGATCCGCAACATCAAGCGCATGGATAGCCAGCAAAAACGCGCGGTGTAACGCCAGGCGCCCCGGCGGGCCCAAAAACGGGCCAGCCGGGGCGTACGCATAACTATCTAAAGCACACATGAGTCACCCAAGCGTTTCAATCGTCTGCAACAGGTGCCCGGCCACCTGATCACTTTTGAACTTGACGCTTCGGAGTCTCATTTATGTGCCCCACCCCACCGTCAGTGACAACTGGCACTCAGCCTGCACACCATCAATTCGAGTTTGACGGCGGCGCCAAAGCCTCGCCCGAAAGAACCCAACAAACGGTTTCGCACCCCCTGCCTCACGCGACAGAAACCACCACACACAGCGTTCTTCATATCGGCGACAACGCCACAATAGTGCGCCTCGTTACTGAAGGATCCCTTTACCCCCACCCCATTGATCGCCTGGTGTTCCGTGCTTTAGCTGCGCGAGCGTCCATCTGCATTACCAAGGCCGACAACGATGCACTTTTGATCGACCTGAACCACGAGCGCTATCGAATAAAACCTGCCAGCCCCCAACAAATCATCGAAATCCACACCTCGCACGGCAACGATACGGTTTACATCGCCGACACCATCAAAAACCCATTCCATATCGAAACCGGCCCCGGCAATGACACTGTCGTCACCAGCAGCGGGCACGCCACCGTATTGACCGGCACTGGCGATGACATGGTGATGACGCGCGAAGGCACAATCTATGTAGACACCGGGGACGGCAATGACATTGTCAATGCCAATGGCTCAGGCACAACGGTTGCCTATACGGGCAAAGGCACAGACTTCTTTCGTGGAGGGGCGGGAACGTCCTTTGTAGACGCTGGCGAAGATGACGACATCGCCGTCGGAGGCCAGGGCCACAGTATTTTATGCGGTAGCGATGGTGACGACCTGATCACCGCAGGTGCTGGCTCCAGTGTGATCTACACCGGCCTGGGCCGGGACATGCTTAATGAAATCAAGAATAAGGACAAGGTATTCACCGAGAGTGATCCCACCTACATTTCTGAAGGCACAATCGTCCCGCGCAAAGCGGTCGAAAACACCCCGGGCCGTTTCGGCGCAAACACATTTAAGGTCACCTCCGAACCTCTGTCCGAGTCGGGGCTGGTTATTTATGGCAGCGAAGAATTCACCAAACGGGTCCAGGATGACCTGAAGCTGTTACTTAGCTCTGGCAACGGAAGCCAACTACTCAGAGAGCTGACAAAAAGCATTCGCAAGAGCCGAAAAGCCATCACCATCGTCGAACTCAAGCATGTGGAAAACGGCCTTTACATCCCGGGCAGGGGTGATGGCAGGTCCCGTGTTCAAGCCGGCAAGCACGGGCTGCCGGATTTCGGAGGAACGGTGTATTACAACCCGACCTATTCAATGCCGGGCTCAATACCGCTTATTGGCCTCTACCACGAGCTTTGCCACGCGTATAACTGCGTCACAGGCACGCAATTCCCAGGCACAAGCCCAGACGGGCATCTAGGCACCAAGCAACCCCCGCTGGTAAATAATGCGGAGCTGCAGGCCGTGGGCTTGCCTTGCAACATTGAACCCTTTGACTTTGATAACGATCCCGCCACCCCGGCCCGCACGACAAACCCCGTGCCCTATAGCGAAAACGGCATGCGCGAGGAGCTGGGGCTGCCCCTGCGCAAAACCTATATCCACTACGTGGGTGACTGACTCGCCTGATTGAGGGTAGCCGGCTCGATAATCATCCCGGCCCGCAAGCCATTCTTCACCTTCGGGTTGGGAAAGATGATCCGCGCGCCCTCTTCTTCGATCACCCAGCGGGTCTTGCCCGTGTCCTGCGCCAGCAAATAGCCCTTGGGCAACTCGCAGAAGTTTTCTACATCTGCGGGCAAGTGCAGGATGAATGCATCGCTGTGCTTGATCACTTCACGGGCCACGCTGAACAGCTGCAAGCCGTCCAGCGATGCTTGGGCCAGTGGCGACTCGGTACCTTCGATGATCTGCTGCAAGCGCAGCTCAAGGCGCCCGACATTGACCCCGCCGTTATGCCCAAAAGGCCGGGCCTTGCCCAGCTCCAGGGTGAATGCCTCGGCGCCCAGCTTGTCGTAGGTATAGGCACTGAAAACGATCGACGGTTTGTTTTGCAACAGCACCGCTTCCATCCCGGCAGCACGCAGGCGGGCCAGTTCGTCACGGGAATGGGCCCGCCCCTCTTTATACGGATACAGCGCGAACTGCTCGATCTTCGAACCGCGAATTGCCGTGTGCAAATCGTAGTGAAGACGGGTGCGCTCAGGCGGGCTGAAAAAAGTTTCAGCCAGATGTTCAAGCTCGCATGCGCGCAAGGCTTCAGGGCCACTGCTGCTTTCGTGGCGACCGTTGAACAACCGGTTGAGGTCCTCTTCGACAAATCGTGCCCCGGTGCGCATGGCGCCCGGGTTGCCGAACAGGAACAGAATACGTGCACGGGGTTTGATTTCTCCCCGTGCAATGGCCTGCAACAGGCGATCAAGCAACTCGATCGGCGCTGTTTCGTTGCCGTGGATGCCGGCTGACAACAACAGATCCAGGCCGTTGTCGCGAACCTCGGGCGGGCGCACTTCAAGCGCGCCTTCGGTCAGCCAGCGCATCCGCACGCCGTCGACAGTCAGTTGAGTTTTCTCGGCCGGTTCACGTCCGGCCAAGGTCAGTTCAAGCAGTTTGCCGAGAGCGAGCATAGTGCATCCTTAATCAGTGGTTGCAGTCTGGGCCGTGCACATGACCGTCTTCACCATCTTCGTCATCGCTCAGTTCAGCCGGTTCCATTTCCAGTTGCAGGCTGACAAGGTTAGTCGCTAATGGACGCAGCAGCAGGTTGGCGTATTCGGCATCGCCTTCTTCAACGTCAACACCGATCAGCAGCTGGCCACGGCCGTCTTGCTGGATCCACAACTCTTTGCCCTGCCACATGACGGCGACGCGGGTGCAGCTGGTTTCCAGCTGGGTGCCGTCGGTATCTTCAAGAATCAGCTTCAGGGTATCGGTCATTATTTCGCTCTCATTGGGAGGTAAGGTGCGTGCCCGGCGCTAATAATCGCTCAGGCACGCAACTGTTCAATTGATCTGGAAGGGGTAAACCGCGCCCAGTTTAAGGATTTGCGTCAGCTCATCCAATGCCGTACGGCATTCAAGCAACAATTGCGGGTCGGCCAGGTCGCTTTCGCGCAGGGCATCGCGGTAGTGCTTGTTTACCCACTGGGTCAGCGTGTCATACAACGGAGCGGTCATGATAACCCCCGGATTGACTGCCGCCAGCTCGGTTTCATTGAGTGCGACCCGCAACCGCAGGCATGCCGGACCACCGCCGTTCTGCATGCTCTGCTTGAGGTCGAACACCTTGACCTCACGAATCGGTCCGCCAGCGGCCGTCAACCCTTGCAGATACTGCCAGACGCGCGGGTTGGCGCGACACTCTTCGGGCACGATCAACAACATCGAACCGTCTGCACGGCTGAGTAGCTGGCTGTTGAACAGGTACGAACGCACCGCGTCTTCCACGGCCACCTGATCGCGCGGCACGCTGATCGACTGGAAGTTGCCACCGCGCGCGGCCAGCTTGCCATGCAGTTCGCCCAGCATCTGCTCGGTATTGAGGAACGCATCCTGGTGATGGAACAGCAGCTCGCCATTGCCCACTGCGATCACATCGTTATGGAACACACCCTGGTCGATCACGGACGGGTTTTGCTGGGCAAACACCACGCCCTCTTCGCTCAAACCATGCAAACGGGCCACCGCCTGGGAGGCTTCGAGTGTCTGGCGGGCCGGATATTTTTGCGGTGCCGGGTAGCGGCTGTCGAACGCGCTGCGCCCGAACACAAAGAACTCCACACCCGCCTCACCGTATTCGCGGCAAAAACGCGTGTGGTTCGCTGCGCCTTCATCGCCAAATTGCGCCACAGCCGGCAACGCCGCGTGATGCGCAAAGTGCTGCTGATCGGCGAACATCGCGCCCAGCACACGACTGGTGGTCGGATGCTCGATGCTGCGGTGGAATTTGCAGTTGAGATTGGCCGCCGTGAAATGCACGCGCCCGTCTGCGGTATCCGCACTCGGGCTGACAGTGGCCGCGTTGGCCACCCACATGCTCGATGCCGAGCAGCTGGCAACCAGCAATGGCATGGCTTCTTTGGCGGCGCGCTCAATGACCTGAGCGTCAGTGCCGGCAAAACCCAGACTGCGTAAAGCCGCGACGTCCGGGCGCTCTTGCGGGGCCAGCACGCCCTGGACAAAACCCATGTCCATCAGCGCTTTCATTTTTTCCAGGCCTTGCAGCGCGGCTTCCTTGGGGTTGGAAGCCTGCTGGCTGTTGCTCTGGGAAGCGACGTTGCCAAACGACAAACCGCCGTAGTTATGGGTCGGCCCCACTAAACCGTCAAAATTGACTTCAAAGGACTTCATCGGTGAGGCTCCAGCAAACGGTGTATGGCTAAAGGTCTTACTGTTCCCCCCCTGTGGGAGCGGGCTTGCTCGCGATGCTGGCGACGCGGCGCTGTTGTCAGGCCGCGCTGATGCTATCGCGAGCAAGCCCGCTCCCACAAAGGGATGGGGCCAGGCGTTACGACAAGCGCACGCCCGGGGTCAGCGCCGCAGGCAACGCCAGCGTCGGCGTTTCCAGGGATGCCACCGGGTACGCGCAATAATCCGCCGCGTAATAGGCACTGGCGCGATGGTTGCCCGACGCTCCGACACCGCCAAACGGGGCGCTGCTCGCCGCGCCCGTCAACTGCTTGTTCCAGTTCACGATCCCGGCACGGCTTTCAAGCCAGAACTGCTGGTAACGCTCTTCGGAGTCTGACAACAAACCTGCCGCCAAACCGAACGCCGTGTTGTTGGCCTCGGCAATCGCCGCGTCGAAATCGGCGTAGCGAATCACTTGCAGCAGCGGCCCGAACAGTTCTTCGTCCGACCGGTCACTGACTTCCGTCACATCGATAATGCCTGGCGTCAGCAAGGCTGCGTTGCTGTCCGGCCGGGTCATTTCCAGCAAGGCAACAGCGCCCGAACCCAGCAACACTTCCTGGGCATCCATCAGGGCCTGAGCAGCGCCAAGGGAAATTACCGAACCCATGAAGGGCGCAGGCTGGCGGTCAAAGGCGCCGACTTCGATGTTCTGGCTGACTTCAACCAGACGGTTCAGCAGGGTATCGCCCCATGCCCCTTGCGGGACCAGCAGGCGCCGGGCGCAGGTGCAGCGTTGGCCGGCAGAGATAAACGCCGACTGGATAATGGTGTAGACCGCAGCGTCCAGATCGGCCACCTGGTCAACCACCAGCGGGTTGTTGCCGCCCATTTCCAGGGCCAGAATTTTGTCCGGACGCCCGGCGAACTGCTGATGCAGGGCATTGCCGGTACGGCTCGAGCCGGTGAAAAACAAACCGTCGATGCCGGTATGCGCCGCCAGCGCAATACCGGTTTCCCGCGCGCCTTGCAGCAGGTTCAACACGCCCGCGGGCAGGCCTGCTTCGATCCAGCACTTAACCGTCAGCTCAGCGACTTTGGGGGTCAGTTCACTTGGTTTGAACACCACGGTGTTACCGGCCAGCAAGGCCGGAACGATATGCCCGTTGGGCAAATGGCCCGGGAAGTTGTACGGGCCGAACACGGCCACTACACCGTGTGGCTTGTGGCGCAAAACGGCCGTGGCATCACCCAGCGGGCCGCTTTTTTCACCCGTGCGCTCGCGGTAGCTTTGTACCGAGATCGCCACTTTGTTGATCATGCTGGTGACTTCGGTGGCCGACTCCCACAGGGGTTTGCCGGTTTCTTCACCGATGCAGCGCGACAGTTCGTCGGCGTGGCTTTTAAGGCTGGCGGCGAATGCTTCAAGCACGCTCAGGCGCTCTTCAAAAGAACGCCTGGCCCAGGCCGCAAAAGCCTGACGCGCTGCCTTGACGGCGGCATCCACTTGCCCTGCATTGGCACCATTGCCGGCCCACAGCACTTGCTGGGTCACCGGGTTCAGCGATTCAAAGGCTTCGCCCTGCCCGTTCTGCCAGGCGCCTGCGATGTACAACGTGCTCATTATTTCGACTCCCGTGGGGCTACTGGCTGGGCAGACAACGTCACCGCTCGCACTTGATCACCTGCGGTCAGTTGCAGGCGTTTGGCGGTCAGCGGGTCGACCACCAGGGTGCCGGCTGCCAGGCGCGCAGGTGCGGCGGTGATGCGGCAATCTTCGCGTTTACGGTTGTGGATCAGGTACGGCGTGGCGTCGTCACCCGGGGTACCGATGGCCAGCACCAGCGATTCGCTTTCGCGTATGGCGCGGATTTTGCTGGTTTCGCACTCCACTGCCGGGCCTGCGTCAAAAATATCAACGTAGCCCTGGTAGCTGAAACCTTCGCTTTTAAGCATGTTCAAGGCCGGTTCGGTGTGGGTATGCACCTTGCCGATCACCCCGCGGGCGTCTTCGGACAAGAAGCAGGTGTACACAGGAAACTTGGGCATCAATTCGGCAATAAAAGCCTTGTTGCCCACGCCGGTCAGGTAGTCCGCCTGGCTGAATTCCATTTTGAAGAAGTGCCGGCCCAGGCTTTCCCAGAATGGCGAGCGCCCGGCTTCATCGGACATGCCGCGCATTTCGGCAATGATCTTGTTGCCGAACAGATCCGGGAATTCCGCGATAAACAGCATCCGCGCCTTGGCCAGCATGCGGCCGTTGAGGCCGGTGCGGGAGTCGGCGCTAAGAAACAGGGAGCACAGTTCCGAGTTGCCGGTCAGGTCGTTGGCCAAAAACAGGGTCGGGATTTCGCGATAGATATTCAGCTCCTGGGAGGCGCTGACGGTCAGGCCCACCCGGAAGTTGTACCAGGGCTCGCGCAGGCCCACAGCGCCGGCAATGGCGGAAATCCCCACCACCTTGCCTTCGTCGTTTTCGAGCACAAACAGGTAGTCCGCATCACCGCGCTCGGCTTCGCCACGGAAGGTTTTTTCAGCCCAGGTGACACGATGCAGCAGGCGCTCCTCGTTGGCCGGCAAGGTGGTCAGGCCGGTGCCGGTGCTGCGTGCCAGCTCAATCAGGGCCGGTAAATCGCTGTTGCGTACAGGACGAACGATCATGCTATCTCCTCAGACAGGGCTCGCTGACGAACCCCGCGAAACTCGCTCAAACGCGTTAAACCGCCACGACTCGTACGCTGGCACCTTCGCCAACGCCAAGTGCTTCGGCCGCTTCCAGATCCAGCGTGACCGGCTTGCCAGGCGCCCAGTCAAGCTCCAGCAAAACGGCGCGGTAGTCCTGCAACTGGGCATTGGCCACCAGGTACTGGCGACCGCCGCCCTTGCTCGGTTCACCGATCTTGACCGGCACCACGCGGCTTTGGGCGATTGAGCGAATACCCGAAACCCGTGCATGCAGGGTCGGGCCGCCGTCGAAAATATCGATGTAATGATCGGTCTCGAAGCCTTCGCGCATCAGGATGTCGAAGGTGATCTGCGCCCGCGGGTGAACCTGCCCCATGGCTTCCTGGGCAGTGTCGGGCAGCAGCGGCACGTAAATCGGGTAATGCGGCATCAGCTCGGCGAGGAAGGTGCGGCTTTTGAGCCCGCACAGACGCTCGGCGGCGGCGTAGTTCAAGTCGAAGAAGTTGCGGCCAATGGCGTCCCAGAACGGCGAGTCGCCATTTTCATCGCTGTAACCGACGATCTCGGTCACTACCGAATCGGCAAAGCGTTCCGGGTGGTTGGCCACAAATAACAGGCGGCCACGGGAGTTGAGTTCCGACCAGGTCGAACCCACCAGTTCCGGGACCACATAAAAACTGGTCAGCAGGCTGTTACCGGTCAGGTCATGGCACTGCGACAGAACATGGATCTTGTTGTGGATCTTCAGCTCGCGGGAGGCATGCACGAAGGTTTCGTTTCGGAAGCTGTAAAACGGCTCCGAGTAACCGGCCGAGGCCACGATCGCCGAGCAGCCCACCAGCTTGCCGGTGGCTGTGTCTTCAAGGACGAAGAAGTAGCTCTCTTCGCCGTTGAAGCTGACTTCGGCGGCAAACGAGGTTTCGGACGCGGCGATCTTGTCGCGCAGGCGTTCGATATCGTCCGGCAATGAAGTGACACCAATCGGGCTGTCCGCAGCCAGACGCTGTACCTCGCCCAGATCAGCCATTTGCGCGGGGCGCATCACCAGCATGGTGTCACTCCTTAATCCTTGAACTACATAGAGGGTGTGGGAGCGGGCGTGCCCGCTCCCACATTAATTCGGTTCGACGCCTGACAACTCAGGCGTCGAGGTCACACTCAGGCTTGGGTCAGCGTTTTAACCGCGCGTTCGAAGCGGTTCAGGCCTTCTTCGATATCGGCTGTTTCTACGACCAGGCTCGGAGCAAAACGCACCACGTCAGGGCCCGCCTGCAGAATCATCAGGTTTTCTTTTTCTGCGGCGTTGAAAATGTCTTTGGCACGGCCTTTCCAGGCATCGCTCAGCACACAACCGATCAACAGGCCCATGCCGCGTACTTCAGTAAACAGGCCGTATTGCTGGCCGATTTGCTCAAGACGGGTTTTGAACTGATCGTGCTTGGTTTTCACGCCAGCCAGCACCTGCGGGGTGTTGATGACATCAATCACGGCATTGCCGACAGCACACGCCAGCGGGTTGCCGCCGTATGTGGTGCCGTGGGTGCCGACAACCAGATGCTTGGCCAGCGCCTCGGTGGTCAGCATGGCTGCGATCGGGAAACCGCCGCCCAGGCTCTTGGCGCTGGTCAGGATGTCCGGGGTCACGCCGTAATGCATGTAGGCAAACAGTTCGCCGGTACGGCCCATGCCGGTTTGCACTTCGTCAAATACCAGCAGCGCATTGTGCTGGTCGCACAGGTCGCGGGCGCCTTGCAGGTAAGCCTGCTCGGCCGGCAGCACGCCGCCTTCGCCCTGAATCGGTTCCAGCACCACGGCGCAGGTCTTGTCCGAGATCGCCGCTTTCAGCGCGTCAAGATCGTTGAACGGGACATGGGTGATACCGGTGATTTTCGGACCGAAACCGTCGGAGTACTTCGACTGCCCGCCCACGTTCACGGTGAACAGGGTACGGCCGTGGAAGCTGTTGAGCGCGGCAATGATTTCGTACTTCTCGGCGCCGAAACGGTCGTGGGCGACACGACGGGCCAGCTTGAAAGCGGCCTCGTTGGCTTCGGCACCCGAGTTGCAGAAGAACACGCGCTCGGCGAAGGTCGAATCCACCAGCTTCCTGGCCAGGCGCAGCGCCGGCTCGTTGGTAAACACGTTGGACACATGCCACAGGGCATTGGCCTGCTCGGTCAATGCACCCACCAGGGCCGGATGCGCATGCCCCAACACGTTAACGGCAATGCCGCCTGCGAAGTCGATCAGTTCGCGACCCGACTGGTCCCAGACTCGGGAGCCGGCGCCGCGCACAGGAATAAAGGCTGCAGGTGCGTAGTTGGGAACCATGACCTGGTCGAAATCGGCGCGTTGCACCGGGGCTTGCTCAACGGACATCGGAGTCTCCTGGAGAGGAACGCCTGCCTAAACTGGCGAGCGATGGGGGATTGTAAGGACAGATGGGGGTCAAGCCTTGCCGCCAAGCGACAACTTCTTACAGCGCTAAACCATGATTTGCCCGGGTTTTCGGCAATGCGACATATTCCGTCACAAAGGCGCAGTTTAAACGTTGAGAGGTCTTTGCGGCAGCTTCATGACATTTTGATTGCGCCAAAACAATCAGGTTTCAGCGCTCGCCTGAGGCGCAGTATTGATCGGGTGTTAGATGTGTATTGGCCGGGCGCTGAATATTGATCCATACAGGCAGGCTTGCAGCAGGTATTTGCGCTTTTTTTCAGCCTCCGGCTAATCGATCTTGATTGTTCATTAAACAGACAATCGAGTGTTTCAAATGCCCGAACCTACCGTTCAGACACCCGCGATCGGCCTTCACACCGAGTTCATCAAGCAACGCATCCCCCAATGGTTCAAAGACGCTGCCCTGCATCGCCAGCTGGCCTTCAAACAACTTGAGCCCACTCTCCCCCAATGGCTGCATGACGCCACGGCCCAGACCCGGCACACCCTCAAACACAGCCATCAACAGCACCGACAGGCACTCAACCATACCGACCGCCTGCTAGGCCGCCTGCAGGGTCTGGACCTGTTCGCCGAGCCACTGCTCAAACAGGCGATCAAAACCGCCTTCGGTCTTGAACTGGATGTGCGCCATACCTACCTCGCCCACAAACTGGCCCGCCCTTCGCGCAACGATTTGGGCGGAGCGCTGGTGCTCGATACCACGCAAAACGGCCTCATCCCCAACTATCACGAAATCAGCTTGCTGGAGGCCGCCCTGGCCAACTTTACCGCCAGCGAAACCTCGCCCGGACGCTGCACCGATTGCCTGGCCATCGTGCCTTATCGCGACTCAATCAACCCTCTGGACATCGCCTTGCCCATCCGCCCCGAGGCCTTCGCGCGCGTGTGCCGAACCCTGGATCTGGGGCGACGCTATCAGGAACACCTCAAAGCCATACTCGAACCCGGGGAGGCCAGCAAACGCCGACAGATACGCGAAAGCTTGATCGCCAGCGATCAGAAAGCCCTGGCCCTGTGCGCCCACATCGCCTTGCTCAAGGGCGATATCCAGGCCGATACCCTCGTGTTGGTGCAAGAGGTTATCGCCGACAGGCCCCATGTTCAGTGGCATGGCAAACCCGTGCGCTACAGCCGCCTGAAAATACTCAACTGCGTGCTCAGTGGCATCCTGCTGATCAGCTGCGACCGCTCAGCCGCCACACCGGAGCGGGTGCTGATCTACATCCCCGGGGATGACACCCGGCCGCTCAAGGAGTATGCGTCGTACCGGGCGTGCATCGACGACCTGCTGCAGCGTTTGAAAAGCGCCAGGTTCCGCCAGTTTTTTGCCCGGTTTGTGGGGCTCAGCCAGCAGGGAGCGTTTTTCTCCGGGCTCAAGCACAGCTTTGACCCGCACAATCGGCTTTCCCATATCGATGACTACAGTGACACGGCCAAAGGGCTGGAGTTTGCGGACGAGTTTATCGGCGACCTGTGGCTCAACCGCTGCGATGTCCAGCTTCGAAAACTGTTCAGCGACGCCCAAACCGCTGCGGTGCCCACAGATAAGCAAGACGCACGCGAGCGGCTCAGCCGTCTGGAAGGCTTTTTCAACGCCGCCATCGATACCTTTAACGTCGCAGCGTTTTTCATTCCCGGGGTCGGGCAAATCATGCTGCTGGTGGGCTGCGCACAAATGCTCAACGACGCGTTTACCGGAATCGAAGCCTGGGAGCAGGGAGACATCGATCAGGCCTGGGGCCACCTGGCCAGTGTCGCCCTGAATGTCGGGTTTATCGCCACCTCCAGCCAGGTGCTGCCTGCAATTGAGCACAGCTCGCTGGTTGACGGTTTGCAGCCGGTGACCCTGCCCGACAGCGAAACCCGCCTTTGGAAGCCGGACTTGAGCCCCTATGAATTCGACCCAGTACCCGCCGCGTTGCAGCCCAACGATAGAGGACTGCATCAGTACAACGGCGCTGAGTGGCTGAGCGTTGAAGGCAAGACCTACCGCGTGGAGCAAGGCCCGCGCAGCCCGGGTTATCGGATCAAACACCCCGACCGGCCCCAGTTTTACGCCCCCCGGGTGCAACACAACGGCCAGGGCGCCTGGCTGATCGAAACCGAGCAGCCGCTGCAATGGAGCGACAGCCAGCTATTCAAGCGCTTGAGCCCGGTCAACGCCAGCTTCAGCGATGAAGAAGCCGCGCGCATTCTGGCCATCACCCAGACGGAGCCCGACGTACTGCGCCGCATTCACGCAGATGGCTTGCCGACACCCGCACTGCTGGCCGACACCGTGCAACGCTTCAAAATCGATCGGGACATTGAGCGTTTCATCGCGCAGATGCAAAGCCCCGACCCGGCAGAGCGGCAAAAAGCCGACCCGCAAAGCCAATTGCAACTGCTGACCAGCGATGAGTTGTGGCCCAGGAGCAAAGTCTTGCGCGTGATCGGTCACGAGGGCGAAGTCATTGCCCAATACCCCAAGGCCGAGGGGCATCTGCCGCGGATACACATTCTGGAGTCGCAACTGCAAAACGGCGACCTGCTGAGCACCGTCCTGCAAACCCTGGACGACACCGAGACCCGCCTTCTATTGGGCGAAAGCCCGGCCCCGGGCGATACGCTATCGAACCATGCCGTGAGGACAGCCCGTCTCTACAGCACGCTGGTGCGCATGGCGCAGGCAAAACGGGTCGAGCTGTTCGACTCACGCTACGACGCCGCACATATGAGCCCCAACCCACAGGTATCGCTACTGCAAGATACGTTTCCCGGGCTCACAGTAAGGTCGGCCCAGGAGCTGATCTGGCATGCCGATCTGGAAGAACTGCAGCAATTGCTCGACCACAACACCCTCGCCCCGCGCCTTCAAGAAGAGGCCAGATGGCACGTGCTGCAAACGCGGGCCAACCGTGCTTATGAAGGTTTGTTTCTGGACTCGGTGGCCAGCGCCGACAGCGAGTGGCTTGCACTGAAGACCATTGAGGCGATGCCCGGCTGGTCGGCCGACATCCGCCTGGAAGTGCGCGAAGAACACTTTGCCGGAAAACTGCTGAACAGCATCGGCAGCCAGGATGCACCGATTCGCAAAGTCCTGATCAAGACACAAAACCTCTACAGCGCCCGCGATGCCGACAACCTGCAACTGCACGGCCCGGACGACCTCTACAGCGCAGTGCTGCACGCCCTGCCTGACCGGGAGCGCAAGGCATTGGGCCTGCCCCATGTCGGCCAGGGGCAAAGCCTGAAACAGTCCGTGCGTCAGCGACCGCTATTGCCCCGCTTACCGGTACAGCTTTATCTGGATTACCCACCCGTGGCGCCCTACTTTGAATCGCCCATGCGTCTGGCCAGCGGACGAGAAAGTTATCCCTTGCTCGGCGGCGACACCCCCGGTCAAAACCTGCCATCGCTGGGGCAACTGGCGCAGCGCCTGTTTCCCGGCTTCAACCCGATAGATAAAACCCGCTTTCTTGCCACACTGCCCGAAGACCCCGTGCTCGCCCGTCAACGCCTCACCCGGTTGCGCACCGAATACCTCGAACTCAGTGATGAGCTGGAGATCTGGGCGCTGAACAGTCCGGCCAATCACCCCATAACCGGTGCGCCCTATTCACAGACCATGTTGCAGATGCAACTGCACAGCCGCCGCGAGTTTGGCGCGCTGATCAAGCGTTGCTGGCGTCGACAGACCGGCTCTGACCACTTTTACACCTACCCGCCAGGCGACAACCATGAGTTGATCTCGTCGCGCGTTCTTTTTGATTCAATGCCCACCCTCAATGCCGATTTCAGCCACGTATCCCGCCTCTCGTTAGTGGGGCTGGGCCCGGTCACCGGTCTGGAGGAATTTTTGCAACGGTTCCCCAATTTGCGACGTTTAAAACTCCAGGGCATTCAAATGGATCGCTTGCCTGAAGTGCTGGCCGCCATGCCTGGACTGTTTGAACTTAAATTGCCCAATTGCGGCATCACGCTCACACCCGATAGCGCACAAGTACTGGGCGGTTTGGAACAGTTGGGAATCATCGAACTGGATAACAACCCACTGGGCATTATCCCCGACTTCAGCAACATGCCTGATCTGGTATCGGTCTCGATGCAAAACTGCAACTTCAGCCAGTTTCCAGTCTCAATACTGACCCGCCCACACTTGCAAACCGCCGATTTCACGGACAACCCGATTGTTACGCTACCGGACGATATTTTCGAAGCGCCCACCGCTCAAACCAATCTGATTTTCATCTCCGGCACAGCACTTTCGGAACAAAGTCTGCAGCGGGTCAGAGCCTATTACCTGCAAACAGGTGTCGACCTGGGCATAGACATGCTCGACGCACAGCCACTGCCTGAAACGACGCCAGAGGAGTGACGCACTGAAATCCGCTAACGAGAAAGGAGGCTGCGATTGGGATGGATGGTTTCGCGGGGGCCAGATATGTATGGGTAACGCCCGAATTGTTGCTGGTTACGCATTGACTTCAAGCAGGTATTTGCACTTTTTTTAAGCCCGACGCTGGACGATCTTGATTGCTGATTTACAGACAATCGAGGATTTCAAATGCCTGAGCCAACCCCACTAGAACCTGCTTTGGGTCTTCACACCGAATTCATACAACAACGTATTGCCGACTGGTTCAAAGAAGCGGCGCCCCACAGACAGTCAGCGCTGCACCGCCTTAAACCGGCGCTGCCTGCCTGGTTGCGCGGCGCCACCGACGAGGCACAAACGACACTGCGCCACAGCCATCAACAACTGCGAAACGCGGTTAATCGCTCCGACCGGCTATTAGGCCCCATTCAGGATCTGCAAAGTTTCGCCGAACCGCTGCTCAAGCAAGCGATCAAAAACACGTTCGGGGTAGAGCTGGATGTCAAAAACACCTTCTATGGACGCAAGCTGGCCAATGCTTCGCGCAGCGATCTGGGTGGCGTTCTGGTGTTCGATAGCACCCAAAACAACCTGATCCCCCGATATCGCGAAATCACCTTGCTACAAGCCGCACTCGCCAACTTCGAAGCCAGTGAAGCCATACCCGGCACCTGCCCGGACTGCCACATGCTCGTGCCTTTTCAAGACGCCATCTGGCCCGCTGAAATCGCATTACCGATACCCCCCGACGCTTTTGCCCAACTGTGCCGTACCCTGAACCTGGGGCGACGCTATCAGGAGCACCTCAACAGCGTTCTCGAGCCCGGCGATGCCGTCAAACGGGCCAACGTACGTGAAAGCCTGATCCAGAGCGACCAGAAAGCCCTGGCCCTGAGTGCTCATACCGCACAGCTCAAAGGCGACATCAAACCCGACACCCACGCCATGGTGCTGCGGGTGATTGCCAATCCGGGCGCTGTGCACTGGTATGGCAAGCCCGTGCGCTACAGCCGCCTGAAAATTTTCAACCGGGTGATCAGCGGGATTTTACTGATCAGCCCTGACCGTGAAAGCCCCACCACAGAACGGGTGCTGCTCTACATCCCCGGTGACGATACCCAACCGCTCAAGGAGTACGACTCCTACCGCCAGTGTGTGGATGAACTGCTCGAACGCCTGAAGCGGGCCCGCTATCGCCAGTTTTTCGCCCAGTTTGTCGGACTCAGCCAGCAAGGGCTGTTCTTTCACCGACTCAAGCGCAGCTTTGACCCCCACAACCGGCTTGCGCACTCGGATGACTACACCGGCACCGCCAAAGGGCTGGAGTTTGCGGACGAATTTATCAGCGACCTGTGGGTCAATCGCTGCGAGGTGCACATTCGCAAGATACTCAGTGATGCACAGACCGCCGCAGTTCCCACCGACATCGAAGATCAGCACACACGTCTGGCGCGGCTCGAAGGTTTTTTTGAGGCATCGATCGACACCTTCAATTTCGCCGCACTGCTGATCCCGGGTATTGGCGAAATCATGATGCTGGTGGGCTGCGCGCAAATGCTCAATGAAGTATTCAGCGGTATCGAGGCCTGGGAACAAGACGAGATAGATCAAGCGTGGAGGCATTTGGCGGGTGTGGCGTTGAATCTGGGTTTGATCGGCGTTTCGAGCCACGTGATTCCCGCAGTGCAAAATTCTGCATTTGTTGACGGTTTGCAACCCGTCACCTTGCCCGACAGCCAAACCCGCCTCTGGAAGCCGGACCTGCAACCCTATGTGCATGGCGACACGCTCCCCGACACCCTTGAGCCCAATGACATGGGGTTGCATCAGCATAAGGATGCCGAGTTATTGCTGATCGAACGCCAGCCCTATCGCGTGGAAAAGGACCCTCGCAGCCAGCAGTACCGGATCAAGCACCCGACACGGGCCAACCGCTATTCACCGCGCTTGCGGCACAACGCAATGGGGGCCTGGACGGTGGAAACCGAATCGCCGCTGCAATGGCCCGATGTTGAGCTGTTCAGGCGCCTGGGCCCGTCCTGCGCCGCATTTACCGATGAACAGGCCTCACGCATTCTGGCCATTACCCACACAGATCCTGCTGTACTGCGCCGAATTCACGCCGACGCCTTGCCAGCCCCGGCCCAACTGGCCGACACCGTGCAGCGCTTCAAGATCGACCACGACATCGAGGGTTTTATCACCCACATGCAAACCCCGGCCCTGCGCTTCAAGGCCGACCCGCAAACCCAGTTGCAATTGCTCACCACCAGCGAGCGCTGGCCCGCCAGCAAAGGCTTGCGGGTGCTGGACGAACAGGGCGAGGTGATTGCGCAATACGGCAACACTGACGACAACATCACGCGCCTGGACATCCAGGATTCGCACATCAAGGAGGGCAAATTACTGGATGAAGTTCTACGCAACCTCGACGACGTCCAAACCCGGGCCCTGCTGGGGCAAAGCCCGGCGTTTGGCGATGAGCTGCCTAACCTGCAGATCAGGATCGACACGCTGTACGGGGTTCTGGCGCGCATGGCCCGCAGCAAGCGTTTTGAGCTGTTCAATTCCCGCTACGCCACCCTTGAACTGCGCGCCAATCCCCCAGTAGCCCTGCTGCAGCGCGAGTTCCCCGGGCTGTCGAGCACAGCGGCTCAAGAGCTGATCTGGCATGCCAGTGGCGACGAAGTGTTGCAATTGCTCAATGACCAAACCGTCCCTCTGCGCCTTCAAGAAGAGGCTCGCTGGCAGGAGCGGGAAACCCGGGTCAACCGCGCCTACGAAGGCCTGTTCCTGGACTCGGTAAACAACCCCGACAGCGAATGGCTGGCCCTCAAAACCATTGAAACCCTGCCTGGCTGGCCCAAAACCCTGCGCCTGGAAATCCGCGATGCCCACTTTGATGGCACCTTGCTCAATAGCCTGGGCAGCGAGACGGCGCCGGTGCGCAAGGTCCTGATCAAATCAGAGCACCGCTACAGCACCCGCGATACACAGGGCCAGGAGTTGCACGGCGCGGACGATCTCTACAGCGCATTGCTGCACGCGCTACCGGACCAGGAGCGCAATGCGCTGGGGTTCCCTCACGTCGGCCAAGGCGCCGCGCTCAAAGACCGGGTGCGCCAGCATCCGTTATTGCCGCGCCTGTCCGTGAGCCTGTATCTGGATCAGCCGCCGGTCGCACAGGGCTTCACGTCGCCGATGGCGCTGGTGCATGGGCGGGCCGGTTACCCATTACTGGGTGCCGATGCACCAACGCCACGCCCCGCATCCATTGACACGCTGGTGTATCAGCTCTATCCCGGCCTCAGCACTCGGGAAAGGGCACGCATTATTGCAACCCTGCCCCAGGGCGGCGTACTGGCTCGGCGCGCACTTGCAGACCGGCAGAGCGAACTGCTTGGGTTGCGTGATGAGCTGGAGGTGTGGACCCTCAATGCGCCTGCCGTAAGCCAAAGCACAGGCGAGTTACTGCGGCCGAATCTACGGGTAGCGCGTGTTCAGGACAGGCGCGCCTTCAGTCAAGAACTTGAGCGCTGCTGGCGTCGGCAAACGGCCTTCGACAACTTTTACGCCGACCCTGATCGTGATGGTTTTGAGCTGACATTTACGCGAACGATATTGGAAGACATGCCCCCCATCACGGCCGACTTCAGCCATGTCACGTATTTGTCGTTATATGGAGCCCAGGCAGTGACAGGGGTTAACGAGTTTTTGCAGCACTTCCCCAAGCTACGGGTTCTGGACCTTAGAGGCTTTGCCCTTGACCGCTTGCCGGACGCCGTTTTCTCAATGCAGTACCTGACCCAGTTGCGCCTTGAAGACAGCAATATCACCTTGACCCCAGCCAGCGCTGCGAACCTGTCAGGGCTTGAGTATCTGGAGTACATCGACTTTGACGATAACCCGCTCAATATCACTCCAGACTTCAGCAACATGCCGAATCTAAACACGCTACACCTGAGAAACACCGAGTTGAGAGAGTTCCCTGACTCACTTCTGGGCCTGTCTGAGCTTGAGGTGATCGATTTGAGTGAAAACCTGATAAGTACCTTGCCCAGCGAGCTGTTCGAGGCGCCGGCCTACATCACCAATGCCCTTGATCTGGAAGGCAACCCTCTGTCACCCGACAGCCTGAACCGGCTGCGCGAGTACTTTAATCAGACAGGCATTGATATGAACGTCTCGTTCGACGACGTTGAACCCATCGACCTCGGTAATTCCGAGCAATAACCTTCAGCCACGCTCGGCGGGCGCCGAGGACAGCTCAAACGGGCTGCTGCTGCGGCGGTGGTTGCGGTCTTCACGGGGGGTGGCGCCGAAGAAGTTGCGATAGGCGCTGGAGAAGTGCGGCCCGGACGAGAAGCCGCACGACAAGCCGATCTGGATAATCGACTTGCTGGTCTGCATCAGCATTTGCCGGGCCTTGTTCAGGCGCAGCTCCAGGTAGTACTGGCTGGGCACCCGGTTGAGGTACTGCTTGAAGATCCGCTCCAACTGACGACGGGACACGCATACATGCTGGGCGATTTCGTCGGTGGTCAGCGGCTCCTCAATGTTGGCTTCCATCAGCAACACGGCCTGGGTCAGCTTGGGATGGCTGGAACCCAGACGGTTTTGCAGCGGAATCCGCTGGCGCTCACCGCCTTCGCGGATACGCTCCACCACCAGCTCTTCGGACACCGCACCCGCCAGCTCGGCGCCGTGGTCACGGGCCAGCACCGCGAGCAACAAATCGAGCACCGACAACCCGCCGCAGGCGCTCAGGCGATCACGGTCCCAGTCAAACAAGTGGCTGGTGGCGATCACCTTGGGGAAACGTTCGGCAAAGTCATCCTGCCAGCGCCAATGCACCGCAGCACGATACCCATCGAGCAGCCCCAGTTGCGCCAGCGGGTAGACACCGGCCGACAGCCCGCCAATCACGCACCCTGCCCGCACCAGTTGCTTGAGCGCACTGCTCAGGGCAGGAGCCAGGGTGGCCGGAGGTTCGTCCGCCAGCAAAAACAGCTTCTGGCAACCTTCAAGCTTTCCGTTCCAGGGCTCGCCGGGCAATTGCCAGGCACCTTCGAGCGGTGGCTCGGCCTGCAGGAACAACAACTCGTAGACGACTTCAGGGTGCACGCGCTGAGCAACACGCAACGCTTCCTCAGCCAGCGCCAGAGTCAAGGCTTTGGTGCTGGGCCAAATGAGGAAGCCAATTCGATGGGCGGTCATAGCGTGCTATCCGGAACGAAACGGGAATAAAAACGGGAGGAGCCGAACACTGAGCCTAGGCCAGCTTCGCGGGATGCGGAGCATGACCTATTTTGGTGCACAGCGGCAGTCTTAAAATTGCAGTTACTTCAAGCTGCCCGACAGGAATTGCTGCAACCGCTCGCACTGTGGGTTAACCAGCACTTCACGGGGATTGCCACTTTCCTCAACGATGCCTTTGTGCAGAAACACCAGCTGGTTCGACACTTCACGGGCAAAGCCCATTTCGTGAGTGACCACCACCATGGTCCGGCCTTCCAGCGCCAGGTCTTGCATCACCTTGAGCACATCGCCCACCAGCTCGGGGTCGAGGGCTGAAGTCGGCTCATCAAACAGCATGACCTCCGGCTCCATTGCCAGCGCACGGGCAATTGCCACACGCTGCTGTTCGCCGCCGGACATATGCCCCGGGTAGGCGTCCTTGCGATGGGAGACACCCACTTTGTTGAGATAATGCTCGGCTTTTTCACGGGCTTCGGATTTGGTCATCCCCAGCACATGCACCGGCGCTTCCATGATGTTTTCCAGCGCAGTCATGTGCGACCACAGGTTGAAATGCTGGAACACCATCGACAGGCGCGAACGCATGCGCTGCAACTGCTTGGGATCAGCGGCCTTGAGCGCACCATCCTTGTTGGCGATCAGCTTGAGCTCTTCGCCATTGAGCAGGATCTTGCCCGCATGCGGCTGCTCAAGCAGGTTGATGCAACGCAAGAAGGTACTTTTACCGGAACCACTGGAACCGATGATGCTGATGACATCGCCTGCCTTGGCGGCCAGAGAAACGCCTTTGAGGACTTCGTGACTGCCATAGCGTTTATGCAGGTCTTGGACTTCAAGTTTGTACATGCTGTCGGTTCTCACAAAAACAGTCAGTCGTTAAGCAAGCGCCCGTGACGCAAAGGCTCGCGCCCCGCCACTTTAGCCAGCCAGAAACCGGGTTGGGCATAGCGCAGCCGCTCAACGGCAAACAACACGCCGGATGTGCCCGCGCATACCGTACTGACCCGGTCAGATAATGGATCAATTACTTCAAACAACGGCTCGCCGGCTTCAACCCAGGCGCCCGTCGGACATAAAAAGCTCACCACACCCGCGTGCGGTGCAAATAACAATTCGGTGCCTTCAAACGGCATGCCTTCACACGCCTCATGCTGCGCTGCTGGCCAGTCGCCGCTGATCAGGCCCTGCCCGGCCAGAAACGCCAGGATGCCTTCGGCATGCATTTGCGCTTGCGGGCGCCCGGTGTCTGACTGCCCGCCCAGCTCCAGGGTGGTCGCCATGCACGCCAGGGGAATCTGCGCGTCGGCAAACTGGCGCTGCAGGCGCAACCACGGCAATGAACAGGCCTCATCGAAGGAGCTGCCGCCCGAGTCTTCGGCCAGCAAACCAACCCGCACATCAAGCTGCGCGGCCAGCGCGCGCCATTGCGGCCAATGCTGCGGCAAGGCGTACATGTGCAGTACGGCTTCGGTCTCGCAATGCAGGTCCAGCACGATATCGGCATTGCAGGCATGGCTCAGCAACACACGTTGCATGCCTTGCAACTGACTGGCCGCAGGCGGCAATTGCGACAACACATCAAGCATCGCCTGACGGATCAACCGGATATTGGCGTGCGGGTCATCACCCAAACGCCCCTCCAGCTTCGCCGCCACAGGCTCGCTCAATTCAGCGAAGTCGCGATTGAAGTTCTTGCCGCTGCCGAACTCAAAGCGCCCTTGATGGGCACCTTGCAGCAACTGCCCCAACCCCAGTGGATTGGCCACGGGCACCAGCTCAACCACACCGTTCAAGGCACCCTGCGCCTCAAGCTCGGCCAGGCGTTTTTTCAGCTCCCAGGCACAGCGCATGCCCGGCAGTTCGTCGGCATGCAGGCTGGCCTGAATGTAGGCCTTGCGCTCACCTGCGCCGAAACGAAACACCGTCAAGTGGCGTTCAGAACCCAGGCTGCTCCAGGGCAGCACGTGATCAATGCGTTCCATGGGTCAGGCCTTTCGCGGGGCCATGTAGCCCAGCCAGCGGCGCTCGGCCAGTTTGAACAGGCGCACCAGAATGAAAGTCAGGCACAGGTAGAATGCACCGGCAGTGATGTAAGCCTCGAACGGCAAGTAGTACTGGGCATTCACGGTACGCGCGGCACCGGTAATGTCGATCAGGGTCACGATGGAGGCCAGACTGGTGGTCTGCAACATCATGATCACTTCGTTGCTGTACTGCGGCAGCGCCCGGCGCATGGCCGACGGCAGCAAAATACGGCGATACATTTTGTAGCGCGACATGCCCATGGCCTTGGCTGCTTCAATCTCGCCATTAGGCGTGGCCCGCAGGCTACCGGCAATGATTTCGGCGGTGTAGGCGCTGGTGTTGATGGCAAAGGCCAGGCACGCGCAGAACGTGGCACTGGACAACAGTGGCCACAAGAAGCTGTCGCGCACGCTCTCGAACTGGGCCAGGCCGTAGTAGATCAAGAACAGCTGCACCAGCATGGGCGTGCCGCGAATCACGTACGTAAACAGCCAGGCCGGCAGGTTGACCCAGGCCTGCTTGGAGACCCGCATCAACCCCAGCGGCACTGCCGCCAGCAGGCCGAAGAACAGCGAGATGCCCAGTAATTTCACGGTTTCCAGCATGCCACTCAAGTACAGCGGCATGCTGTCCCAAATGACGTTGTAGTCGAAGATCATAGATCAGCCGCCCTTACGCCTACCGAGTAGCGCTTCTCAAGTTGTCGCAACGCCAGCAGCGAAACACTGGTCAGCACCAGGTACATCGCCGCAACGGCCAGGAAGAAGGTGAACGGCTCGCGAGTGGCATCTGCCGCCTGCTTGGCCTTGAACATCATGTCTTGCAGGCCGACCACCGAAATCAGGGCAGTGGCTTTGGTCAAGACCAGCCAGTTATTGGTAAAGCCCGGAATCGCCAGGCGAATCATCTGCGGCACCAGTACCCGGAAAAACACCTGACGGTTGCTCATGCCGTACGCCATGCCGGCTTCGGCCTGACCTTTGGGGATGGCCATAAAGGCGCCACGAAAGGTCTCGGACAGGTAGGCACCGAAAATAAAGCCCAGGGTGCCGATACCGGCCACCAGCGGGTTCAAGTCAATGTAGTCGTCGTAACCCAGAATCGGCGCCACGCGGTTGAGCAAATCCTGGCCTCCGTAAAAAATCAGCAAGATCAGCACCAGATCGGGAATCCCGCGGATTACCGTCGAATACAGATCTCCCAGCCAGGCCAGCCAGCGCACCGGCGACAAGCGTAATGAAACACCGATCAGACCTAGAACAATGGCCAGGGCCATGGACGACAAGGCGAGCTGAAGCGTCAGCCAAGCGCCATCGAGGATGACAGCCCCGTAGCCTTTCAACATGATTCAGGTCCTCAAAAATGGGGATGAAAAAATGGCGCAAACTTCAGAGATCCTGTCGCTTGCGCCATTTCGGACGTACTGCTGCGATGTATTACTGACCGTAAATATCGAAGTTGAAGTATTTGTCCTGGATTTGCTTGTACTTGCCGTTTTCACGGATAGCCGTAATAGCAGTGTTGATCTTGTCTTTCAGGGCGTCGCCCTTGCGCACGGCAATGCCTACGCCATCACCAAAGTATTTGACGTCGGTGAATGCCGGGCCCGCAAATGCGTAGCCTTTGCCCGCCGGGGTTTTCAGGAAGCCATCTTCCAGCAGGGTGGCGTCAGCAACGGTGCCATCAAGGCGACCCGCTTGCACGTCCAGGTAGATTTCGTTCTGCGAACTGTAAGGAACGACGACTGCACCTTTAGGTGCCAGCACTTCCTTGGCGAAACGGTCGTGGATCGAACCACGCTGTACGCCGATTTTCTTGCCCTTGAGCTCGTCAAGGTTGTCGCCGACCACAGTACCTTCCTTCATTACCAGGCGTGCCGGGGTGAGGTAGTACTTGTTGGTGAAATCGACAGACTTCTTGCGGTCGTCAGTGATGGACATCGAGGACAGGATCGCGTCGATCTTGCGTACTTTAAGCGCTGGGATCAGACCGTCGAACTCTTGCTCGACCCACACACACTTGACCTGCATCTGCTCGCACAGTGCGTTACCGATGTCATAGTCAAAACCCACGATACTGCCATCCGGGGCCTTGGAAGCGAACGGAGGGTACGCCGCTTCAATACCAATCTTCAGAGGTTTGTCAGCAGCAAAAGCCTGCACGGACAGCACGGACAGTGCCAGGGCGCCAAGAAGCACGAGTTTCTTCATCTTAGGACTCCATCGGTAAAGGGCAATAAATGCAGAGTGAGCCTGAGCCCAATATGCGGAGGTTAAACCGGGAATGCGGCGCCACGTCCTACTGGCGTTGCGCTGGGTTCAGCACAACAACGACGAGCGAGTGATCGGCATTCTAACGACAGGCTTCAAGCCGTTATTTCTTCAATGCGACAACTAATTACAGATGCACCGAAAAAGGCGACCCTAGGCATTGACAGCCCTTCAAATTAATGCAAGAGCAAAAGATATAAAACCTATATGAGTTGCAAATAGCGGGCCTATTATTCGCAAACCCTTCTATTCCGGCAAGTGTAGCGTTTCATCTTATTTTCTCGGAGCCCAAAAAGCGCTCTAAAACGGCGCTCTTGGTGTCGCAAAGCCCCACTTTGGCGCATCCGGTTACAAATCCGGTAACACTTCCCCCACCCACAAAAAACCCCGCCCGGCAATGCCGGGCGGGGTTCGATGACGCTCATGAAGTGTTATGCGCCCTGCATGCTCTTGTGGGTTTCGATCAGGTGCTGCACCACTCCCGGGTCGGCCAGGGTTGAGATATCACCCAAACCATCGTATTCGCCGGTAGCAATCTTGCGCAGGATACGGCGCATGATTTTGCCCGATCGGGTTTTCGGCAGGCCCGGCGCCCACTGGATGACATCCGGCGAGGCGATCGGACCGATTTCCTTGCGCACCCAGTTTTTCAACTCAAGGCGCAGCGCTTCACTTGGCTCTTCGCCACCATTGAGGGTGACGTAGACATAGATGCCTTGCCCCTTGATGTCATGCGGCACGCCCACCACTGCAGCTTCAGCGACTTTAGGATGCGCCACCATCGCGCTTTCGATTTCAGCTGTACCCATCCGGTGGCCGGACACGTTGAGCACGTCATCCACACGGCCAGTGATCCAGTAGTAACCGTCTTCGTCGCGACGTGCGCCGTCACCTGTGAAGTACATGCCGCGGAAAGTCTTGAAGTAGGTGTCGACGAACCGGTCATGATCGCCATACAAGGTACGCGCCTGCCCCGGCCACGAATCCAGAATCACCAGGTTGCCTTCGGCAGCGCCCTCTATGAGGTTGCCCAGGTTATCCACCAGTCCTGGTACCACGCCGAAAAACGGGCGGGCAGCGGAGCCCGGCTTGAGTGCGTGTGCGCCCGGCAGAGGGCTCATCATGCAAGCACCGGTCTCGGTCTGCCACCAGGTGTCCACGATCGGGCAACGCTCCTTGCCGACCGTTGTGTAGTACCAGTTCCAGGCTTCCGGGTTGATGGGCTCGCCCACCGAGCCCAGCAAGCGCAAGCTGGAGCCATCGGCATCTTTAACCGCTGCCTGACCTTCGGCCATCATGGCGCGAATGGCGGTAGGCGCGGTGTAGAGGATATTGACCTTGTGCTTGTCGACGATTTTCGACACCCGGGTGATGTCCGGATAGTTCGGCACGCCTTCAAACAACAAGGTGGTCGCGCCATTGGCCAGCGGCCCGTAAACGATATAAGTGTGACCGGTCACCCAGCCCACATCGGCCGTGCACCAGTAAACCTCGCCCGGACGGTAGTCGAACACGCGTTCGTGGGTCAGCGCCGCATACAGCAGGTAGCCGCCGGTGGTGTGCTGCACGCCCTTGGGCTTGCCGGTTGAGCCGGAGGTATAAAGGATGAACAGCGCTTCCTCGGCGCCCATTTCTTTCGGCGCGCAGTGCGTAGAAGCCACTGCCATCAGGTCGTGGTACCAGATATCACGGTGCTTGTACCAGGCGATGTCACCGCCGGTGCGCTGGAACACGATGATTTTCTGCACGCTTGAGGTATCAGGGTTGGTCAGTGCCACATCGACATTGGCCTTGAGCGGTGTGCGCTTGCCGCCACGCAGGCCTTCGTCGGCAGTGATCACCACCTTGGATTTGCAGTCGATGATCCGCCCGGCCAGCGCTTCGGGCGAGAAGCCGCCGAACACCACCGAGTGAATCGCGCCGATCCGGGTACAGGCCAGCATGGCGACCACGGCTTCAGGCACCATCGGCATATAAATAGTGACGACGTCACCACGGTGCACATCCTGACCGCGCAAGGCGTTGGCCAGCTTGCACACTTCTTCGTGCAGTTCGCGGTAGGTAATGTTGCGCTGTTCGGAAGGGTCATCCCCCTCCCAGATAATTGCTACCTGGTCGCCGCGCTCGGCAAGGTGGCGGTCCAGGCAGTTGTAGGAAACGTTGAGGGTGCCGTCCGCGAACCATTTGATGTCGACATGATGGTCGTCGAAGGAGGTCTGCTTGACGGTGGTGAAAGGCTTGATCCAGTCGAGACGCTTTGCTTGCTCGCGCCAGAAGCCATCGGGGTTGACGACGGACTGCTGGTACATCGCCTTGTAGGTCGCCTCATCGGTCAGCGTATTGGCTGCAACTTCAGGGCGTACGGGATACAGGGAAGCGGCACTCATGTTTCATACCTCAATGCTTGTAGTTGTTGTTTTATGACCCTGTTTTAGCCGGGCCAGGCCGTGAGAACCATTCGACGTTGGTAGTAAGAAACACGCAGAAAAACCATGGTTTTTCTGCGCAAGGCTCAAAATCAATGCTTACAGCGATTTACCCTTCGGCTCACATCGGGCAAACGCTGCAAATGAGCCGGGTTTTCGTCGATTGTTGCAAAAAATGCCAACAGTCTTTATCAAAAGTCCCTCTATATGCCGGTGCAGCGCAGGCCTAAAATTCATCTCGCCAACCAAGGCACCGCGATTAACCCAAGTTACAGCCCCCACGAAGGCAAGTTTAGTCGCTCTTCATTACTCAGTTTCACACACGGCCTCATAAGGGCTGTGTGAACCCACTCGACCTAAAACAGGTAATTTTGAAATGAAAGCGTTGTTAGTTCTGGCCCTCAGCAGTGTGTGTTTAACCGCCCTGGCTGATGAAGTGAACACTCAAGTTCCCCGCCAGCAACCTGCCGTTGAACAGTATTCTTATTCTTCCGAACTGGATATCGCCAAAGTGATTTCCATGAGCGAGATCCCCAGCGTCTGTGAGGTCGTGCCGGCTCAAATGGTCTACGAAGACTCCCAGGGCATGCAGCACACCCTTGAATACCGCGTAATGGGCAACGGCTGCTCCAACGGCTGATTGAAGTTCTGCGGTTTATTCCAGCCCTCAATCCTCACACTTGTTTAAGCGATCCAACGCGGCGCTTGACTGCAACTTTCATCGTAACTTGACCGCCCTTGAACAGTTGCCCGCCTGCGCTTATATCGCCCGGGAATCATTAAATGAAACGCTCATTGATAATGGCTTTAAGTTTGTCCGTTCTGGCCAGCGCTGCTTTTGCCGCTGACGGTTATGACCGTACGCATTCGGCGGGTTTTGCCGAAGACGGCTACGACAGCACCCGCTCGGCTGCCTTTGCCGAAGACGGATACGACAGCACCCGCTCGGCTACCTTTGCCGAAGACGGCTACGATCGCACCAACGGCCATCGACTCAGCTGACACCGCATCAACTTGACGCCCGGTTTCGGCCGGGCTTGATCTGCCCCGCACCAAATCCCGCCACATCCCCGCTCACACCGCAGGTCATTTGACGTCCCTGGCCCACGGCAAAAAAACTTCTGCACCGGCAAACCCTCGCTCAGCCGCAGCCCTCCGTAAGTCCAGGACAAATTTAGGGCGTTTCGTCGCATGCCCCGAAAAAAAACTGGCTGAAATACCTTGTGCAAAAGCCGTATACTGCGCCCATCAAAAAGGCTTGATATATCCCCTTGGCGGGCTATAAACCCACGCTGCTACGACCTCAAGGTCCAGAGCGAGTGCAGGTAAAACCTGCCCCTCTGAGCGACAGCGGGACAAGCCCACGAATACATTCATGTTTTTGCGTGAGCACAACGCTACTGCAAGCAACATTTCTTAGATCCAAGTGGCCTATGGCCGTGTAAAAACCAAACCATAAGTGTTTTCACACGGGCCTGGGCCCTCACGCAGGAGACGACACGTCATGCTGAGCTGGGACGAATTCGACAAAGAAGACGAAGGCGAAGTCGCTGTTAAAGGCGCCAACGCTGGCCACGCAACGGAAGCCAACATGGACCGCCTCGACGCCGCCGGCGGTGTTGCCGCACAGGAAGCACGTGCAGTCACGGCTACCGATTCGGCCGCGATCATTCGCGCCAAGGCCGCTCTGGACGACCTCGACGTTGCTGAAGGCCTGGCCGAGCTCGAAGGCGCTTCCGCCCGTGTTGCGGTTGACGAAAAGATGATGATCAACTGCCGTGCCGACCTCAACCAGCTCGTACCGTTCAAGTACGACTGGGCCTGGCAGAAGTATCTGGACGGCTGCGCAAACCACTGGATGCCGCAAGAAGTCAACATGACCGCCGACATCGCCCTCTGGAAAAACCCGGAAGGTCTGACTGACGACGAGCGCCGCATTGTGATGCGCAACCTGGGCTTCTTCTCTACCGCCGACTCCCTGGTTGCCAACAACCTGGTGCTGGCCGTGTACCGCCTGATCACCAACCCCGAGTGCCGCCAGTACATCCTGCGCCAGGCATTCGAAGAGGCGATCCACACTCACGCCTACCAGTACTGCATCGAATCGCTGGCCATGGATGAAGGCGAGATCTTCAACATGTACCACGAGATCCCGTCGGTCGCTAAAAAAGCCACCTGGGGCCTGAAGTACACCCGTTCGATCTCCGATCCGAAGTTCGAAACCGGGACCGTTGAAACCGACAAAGAGCTGCTGCGCAACCTGATCGCCTACTACTGCGTTCTGGAAGGCATCTTCTTCTACTGCGGCTTCACCCAAATCCTGTCGATGGGCCGTCGCAACAAGATGACCGGCGTCGCCGAGCAGTTCCAGTACATCCTGCGCGACGAATCCATGCACCTTAACTTCGGCATCGACGTGATCAACCAGATCAAGATCGAAAACCCGCACCTGTGGGACGCCGAAATGAAGGAAGAAGCTTCGCAGATGATCCTGCAAGGCACCCAGCTGGAAATCGAATACGCACGCGACACCATGCCGCGCGGCGTACTGGGCATGAACGCGGCCATGATGGAGGACTACCTCAAGTTCATCGCCAACCGTCGCCTGTCGCAAATCGGCCTGAAAGAAGAATACCCGGGCACCACTAACCCGTTCCCATGGATGAGCGAAATCATGGACTTGAAGAAAGAGAAAAACTTCTTCGAGACGCGGGTTATTGAATACCAGACCGGCGGTGCGCTGAGCTGGGATTGATCCGTACCCTGGCTACTTGCTGAGTAAAAGGGCTGCCTGAAGGCAGCCCTTTTTTTTGCCCCAAATATTTGAGCCCGCGGCCATCATCGAAATTTTCGACTCATTCCTCTCCCCGTTAAACGCAGCGACAGGGCCGCTGAGCGGCAGATTTCCCCGATCAGCATTTATCAAGAAATGAGTTTGATCCACGCAAAAAAGAACTGTATAAAAACACAGTATATTTTCAAGCACTGACTCAGCCCTGGAGAACGCCCATGCCCAACTCAGCCATGCGCAGTACGTTTGAACGCATCGTGATCAATCAATTTACCCCGCTGCACTGCGCGCAAGCCCGCGAAATGCTCGGCTGGAGCCCGGAACACCTGAGTGAACAATCCGGGGTTTCAGTGCCCGCCATTCAGCGCTTTGAAGCCGCAGAGCCCGTGCGCGACGTCACCAGGCTGGCTCTGGCTTACAGCCTGGAGGCACAAGGTCTGGTGTTCTTCCCTGGCTTTTCTCCTGGCCGCGGCGGCAATGTTCGCGGCACGACCCCTGACCCAATGGGGCGCGACGACTTTGCCCTGATCGAGTAAAAAAACGAGCGCCCTCACTCGCCTTCAGCGGTGTGCACTTCAAGCCACCAGGCACGGCCCTTGTGAGGCTGCTTGAGGTTGAACGCCTCCCCCATTTGAGGCGTGGTGATGAGCACATTGCGTTGCTCGGCCAACGCCACAATGCGGTCAAAGGGTTCGGACCAGGCATGGAAGGCCAAATCAAAGGTGCCGTTGTGAATGGGTAACAACCAGCGCCCGTTCAGGTCGATATGAGCTTGCAGGCTGTGTTCGGGCTGCATGTGCACGTGGGGCCAGTCGACGTTATAGGCCCCCGTTTCCATCAGGGTCAGGTCGAACGGTCCGAACTGCTCACCGATCAACTTGAAGCCGTCGAAGTATCCCGAGTCTCCACTGAAGAAAATTCGCACATCATCAATAATCATCACCCAGGATGCCCAAAGCGTCTGGTTGTGATCAAACAGACCCCGACCGGAAAAGTGCTGGGACGGGGTGGCGACAAAGCGAATGCCATCGAGGTGGGTATCCTGCCACCAGTCCATTTGTTTAACCTTGCCGGCTGGCACACCCCACTTGACAAGCAGATCGCCGACACCCAACGGTGCCAGAAACTGCCGGGTTTTGGCCTCTAACTGCAAGACGGTTTTTTGATCGAGATGGTCGTAGTGGTTATGGGAAAGAATCACGGCTTCCAGGGATGGAAGCTCATCAAGGCTGATGGGAGGTGCATGGAAACGTTTGGGCCCTGCCCACTGGAACGGCGAAGCACGCTCAGCGTAGACCGGGTCGGTCAGCCAGTATTTACCGTTGAGCTTGAGCAGAAGGGTTGAGTGCCCCAACCGGTACACGCTGAAATCCGGCGCGGCGTGCAACTGCTCGCGGGTCAATGACCGGACCGGGACCACACCTGTCGGGCGGGTATTGGCAGGTTTTTGGAAAAGCATCTTCCAGAAAATACCCAATGTCTTCCCAAGACTGGAAGACGGCCTTGCGCCTTCATTTCGAAATGCGCCTTGATAATGCTCAGCGGGTTTAGGGCCCTCTGCACTGCCGGACTCGAGTGCCATGGTTTGAAGACTCCAGTAAAAAACGCGATGACCGCCCAGCTGCGCGCCCCATGAAAAGGAAATTGTCATTCAATAAACATCCGAGCCTGCAGACGCGTGGTTTATTACCGTTATCGCAGACTCATCTTCAGCTTAAGGAGCTAGGCTTGACCTCATGGTTGACTCAGAGAATTGCGGAATATGTGCGATTTTTTCTCGACACTGCCTTTCGGCAAGCTAACACAACCCAACAGTGGGCGGTGCGGCACCCAACAGGGCGCGGCACTGAACCCAAACATCTTGCGCAGATAACCATGGACAATAAAAGAGGCAAAGGGCTGTCGTTCGCCAAGCGTATTTACCTGCCGCGAACCATCGGCCTGGGGGTTGGCTGTTTCAGCGTGATGGCTGCCCTCTACCCGCTCAATATGCCTGTATGGGTGTGGTGCCTGCTGCTGTTAAACGGCTTTGTCTGGCCGCATCTCGCCTTTCAATTATCGACCCGCTCCGCCTTCCCCTATGAGGCCGAGCGCCGCAACATGTTGATGGATTCGCTCTGGGGGGGATTCTGGGCGGCCAGCATGCAGTTCAACCCCCTGCCGACAGTCACCATTCTGTCGATGATGATGATGAATAACGTAGCGGCTGGCGGCCCCAGAATGCTGGTACGCGGTGCGTTGGCACAACTGGCCGGCGCCCTGTTCTCATGGCTGTTACTGGGTATCGCTTTCAACCCGAACACCAGCGCCCTGCAGATCTATGCCTGTCTGCCCATGCTGACGCTCTACCCGTTTGCGGTAGGCATGGTCAGCTATCGCCTGGCGATAAAACTGGCAGAGCATAAACGTGCATTAAGCGCCCTCAGCCGTACCGACAGCCTGACCGGACTGCTCAATCACGGTTCATGGAAAGACCTGCTGCAACTGAGCTTCCATCAGAGCCAGGAAAGCAATAAACCCGCCACTCTGGCGCTGATTGATATCGATCACTTCAAGCAAATCAATGACACCTACGGACATATCATCGGTGACAGCGTATTGCGCCGGCTCAGCAAGGAACTCAAGGACAACTTGCGGGCCCAGGACCTGGCAGGACGATATGGCGGCGATGAGTTCTGCGTCATCTTGCCCAACTGTTCACTGGTCCAGGCCCGGGAAATCATGGAGCGGTTGCGTCAGGTGTTTTGCAACTACCAACACGGCGACGAACCCGAGTCGCAGATAAGCGTAAGCCTGAGCATAGGACTGGCCTCCTGCCGCCCCGAGTTTCAAAATGCCTCCACCTGGCTGAACGAAGCCGATAAAGCTCTGTACGTCGCAAAAAATACTGGCCGTAACAAAATCAGCGTCGGGGCCGCAGACACACTGCCTGAGTCAGTTTTGAGCCCCAGTCCGGAGTAGCCCCTCAAGCACCCGAGATGAGAAAAAAACCATGCCCCCAGAAAAAAAACACACCACAGCCAAAGCACCGTCAAAGAAGGTTGACCACTTGCGCTTTCATCGGGCCTACGAACATTTGGCACCGACCTTCGGCAGTGACCGTTTCGCCTTGCAGGCAGAAGCCTTCGCCCGTTTTTTTGGCACACCTGCATTTCTCGGTGCACAAACACTCATCGTGGTGATCTGGATCTGTTTGAACCTGTTTGGCGTGACGCACTTTGATATTTACCCGTTCATCCTGCTTAACCTCGCCTTCAGCTTGCAAGCGGCCTATGCCGCACCGCTGATCCTGCTCGCGCAAACGCGTCAGGCCGCCCGCGACAAAGCCCAGTCCGATGCGGACGCCCAACACCGTGAAGCACTGGCCGTGGCCAACGCCGAACGGCAAGCCGCCGCAGCTCAAACCACAGAGCAAATCATGGCGCTGCTGGAGCAAAACACCCGGCTGACCGAAATGACCAAGCAACTGACCGAGCGGATCGAAAGCCTGACTACTGAGATGCACCAGCATTTTGTCCGCAAAGCGCCCTAGTTGACGCAGCGACGCACAGCCGAAATTTCAGGCACGTCCTGACGCCGCATATACACACGCAAGGGTTCGGTAATGTTCAGGCGGTCATCGATATTTTGATCCAGCAGTAACTGGATCAACTCACGTTTGAGGGTCATGGTGTCTGCGGCACCGGCCTGCCAGACAAACTCGCTGGTGGGCGTGATGTTGTCGTCAGCAACATCCATCCCGAAAGAGTCTTCACTAAAACGAACAATGTGCTGGCCTGTCTTACGATTGAAACCAACAAAGCCGTTAAGTAGGTCGGCGGCCTGGCAGATGAGTTGCGAAGTGATGCGCATGGTAAACCTCACTGACGAGCCCAAAGGCTCTGGAACAATGGTTTACACGCAAGATTTAACGCTTGTCCCTCTGCCGGGGACGTTGGTGTCGCCAGAGTACTGCACATCTGCACGAAAGATCGCTAAAAAAGTGCGATGCACGCCCACGCCGGGTTCCCGATAGCCTGCGAGGGGGCCGATTGCCAACAAACACTCTCTACGTCTAATCGAAAGGAATTCAACCAATGCCTGACACCTTTGGCAAAAGCGTTTTGCTGTTGAGCCTGCTTCTGGGCATGAGCAGCGCACAGGCCACCAGCGAGACGAACACCGCCGAGGCGAAACTGGCCAACGCCCATGGCATCCCGCACCCGGCAGTCATTGCCCATCGCGGTGCATCCTTCGACGCCCCGGAGTCAACGGCAGCCGCCTACACCCTCGCCCGGGACCTGGGCGCCGACTATCTGGAAATGGACCTGCAACGCAGCAAGGACGGAGTTCTGTTTGCCCTGCACGACAACAGCCTGTTGCGCACCACCGACGTGGCCAAAAAATTCCCGGACCGCAAGGACAGCCCCGCCAGCGCCTTCACCCTGGCAGAGCTGAAAACCCTGGATGCCGGCAGCTGGTTCAACCAGGCGTACCCGGATCGTGCGCGGCCGTCCTACGTTGGGCTGCCGATTCTGACCCTGGATGAAATCATCGACATCGCCCAGGCCAACCCGCAGCACAAACCCGGCCTGTACATCGAAACCAAAGAACCCAAGCAATTTCCCGGCATCGAACACGACCTGAAGAACAAACTGAACGAACGCGGCTGGCTTGAGCCTGTGGCCGGGCTGAACGGACAGCCGCAGACTGGCCAGGGCAAAGGCCGGGTCGTCTTGCAGACCTTTGAGAAAAACAGCCTTGGGCTGCTGCAAAAAGAAATGCCCGACACGCCGAAAATCCTGCTGTTGTGGGTCGGTGAAGACGCTATAACGCCCAATAGTCCCCTCAGCTTTGCCGACTCGGGCGAGAAGGACAAAGCCACCTACTACGCCAGGCTTCAGCCCAAGGACAAGGCCGCGTTCATGCAATGGATCGACTTTGCAAAGGCCAGCGGCGCCATGGGTACAGGCCCTTCGGCAGCCTTGACCGACGGCGGCGACCAGAGCTATTTCGACCTGATCCAGCCATGGATGAACAAGGCCACCCACGACAAGGGCATGCTGGTGCACGTCTATACCCTGGACGAACCGGCGGACTTCAAGAAGGCTATGGAGGCTGGCGTCGACGGCATTTTCACTAACCGCGCCAGCGAACTGCTCAAGTACTACCAGCGCCCGGCGTCACAAACAGTCCCCCAACTGCTGGAACACAACGGTTATTAATGAGTGTGCGGAGCACAGGGCGAAAATTAAGGATGAATTAAGTTGCGACGGTTAATCTAGCCCCACTTAAACAGATCAACCCCAAGGGACTAAACATGAAAGCACTTAATCTTGTATTCGCCACTGTTGCCCTGACACTGACTGCTGGCCTGGCCCAGGCTGATGTTCGCCCTGACCATATTCCAGACCTGCTCAAATCAGGTGAAATCACTTCATTTGAAAAGTTGAATCAAGCCGCGCTGGCCAAGCACCCTGGCGCAACCATTCTCGACACCGAGCTTGATCACTCCTACGGCAAACTGGTTTATGAAGTTGAATTGCGTGACACCAAAGGCATTAAGTGGGATGTCGATCTCGACGCTAAAACTGCCGAAGTCCTGCAAAACAAACAAGACACTTAAGTAAGTAGATTTAATTAAAAGGCCGCACCACTCACCCTGAGTGGCGCGGCCTTTTCATATGGACGCTCGGCTGAATAGCTTATACATGACATATGAAGTCGTGCTACCCACAATGGTTGTGGCTAGAATCAGCTTTTTGAACCAGAGCACATCCCATGGGCCATAGCGCGGCTGACGATATCGCAACAATTAACCGGATCAGTGCAGTGCCCGCCATCTTGCGGGTCATCGCTGAAATGACCGGGATGCGCTTTGCCGCCGTTGCCCGTGTTACCCAGACAACCTGGACCGCCTGCGCGGTGCTCGACAATCTTGGCTTTGGTTTGCAAGCAGGTGGGGAGCTGGACCTGGTCAGTACCCTGTGCTTTGAAACCATGAGTTCGCATCTGCCGATCATCATCGACGAAGCCAGCACAGACCCGCTCTACGAGCATCATCACACGCCAAAACTGTACCGATTCGAGAGCTACATCACTATTCCGGTGTTTCGCACCGACGGCAGTTTCTTCGGCACCCTGTGTGCTCTGGACCCCGAGCCTGCAAGGCTCAAGGGCAGCACCATACAGACCACCATGGAGTCCTTTGCCCGCCTGCTTTCGCTGCAGATCGAGGCGGAAGAAAACCTGCAACGCACAGAGTCCGAGCTGGTACAGGAGCGCGAAAATGCGGAGCTGCGCGAACAATTCATCGCAGTGATCGGCCATGATCTGCGCAACCCGTTATTCGCCATCAACACCGCGGCTGAACGCTTGTTACGCAAGCATCCCAACCCGCCAACCGATACGCTGGTGCAACACATTCTGAGCTGCGGCCAACGCGCCTCGCAGCTGGTTGAGGACGTTCTGGACTTTGCCCGAGGCCGGCTTGGCAATGGCATCCCCCTGACACTTCAGGTGTGCACCGACCTCGATCAGGTATTCAGGCACGTCATCTCAGAAGTACAAAGCGTGCATCCCGACCGTGTGATCCAGACCCGGATCGGGCCACTTGACGGCATTCGATGCGACAGCGGCCGCCTGGCGCAGCTGCTCTCCAATCTGCTGGCCAATGCAATCACTCACGGCTCGTCCACAGGCGCGGTGCACGTCGCCGCCATGATCCGCGACAAGGTATTTACCCTCTCCGTCACCAATCAGGGCACGCCCATTCCTGCCGACCAGCTTGAGCACTTGTTCAAACCCTATTCCCGCCCCGCCAGCAACACCCCGCAAGCCGGCCTTGGCCTTGGGTTGTACATTGCCGACCAGATCGCCCTCTCCCACGGCGGCCGTATCGAAGCGGCTTCGGATGAACAGCACGGCACGGTCTTTACCTTCAGTTTTTCCCTGCCTGCGAATGCTGGTGATTTTCCACATCAGGGCTAAGGTAATCGCTACAACCGCTTGCCTTGCGGTTATGCCATGTTCGAAAGGAGTCGATCATGCACACCGGAACCGACCCGAAAGTTCGCCCGCCCAGCCGCGCCGCCAAACTCGCGGGGCTGCTGTACAGCCTGTTCAGTTACCTGTTTTTCCTTCTGACCCTGCTGTACCTGATCGGTTTCATAGGTAACGTCGGCGTTCCCAAAACCATTGACTCAGACTCAGGGGCCCCCTGGCCTCTGGCACTGCTGGTGGATGTGTCGCTGATTACCCTGTTTGCCGTTCAACACAGTGTCATGGCCCGTAAAAGCTTCAAATCCTGGTGGGTGCAATTTGTTCCGCCCCCCATTGAGCGCGCAACCTACGTGCTGGTTTCCAGCGTGGTGCTGGTAGTGATGTTCTGGCTGTGGCAACCGATTGATTTGCGCGTCTGGCAGGTTGAGTCGCGACTCGGTAGCGCCGTGCTAACCACCCTGTTCTGGCTGGGATGGGGCTTGATCCTGGTGGCGACCTTTCTGATCAGTCACTTTGAACTGTTCGGGGTCAAGCAGGCTCTTGATACCCTGCACCCGACCAAACCTGTAGATGGCTCGTTCAGAACACCCATGCTCTACAAAGTCGTGCGTCATCCCATGTACATGGGCTTTTTGATCTCTTTCTGGGCCACGCCCGAGATGACCGTCGGGCACCTGGTGTTCGCACTGACGAGCACGATCTACATCCTGATCGGCTCGCAACTGGAAGAGAAAGATCTGGTCGAGATTTTTGGCGAAAAATACCGGAATTATCAAAAAAACGTCGGCATGTTGCTGCCTTCTCTGCGCCGTAACCCGGGTTCCGAGGACTGAGAGTCGGATAAATCTGTATTTGGGGCCCTGATGGGTAGAAACTGACGCGCTGCTCAAGCGGCCACTGACCCCATCAGTGGCTCCCCATTGCGCCCCGACAGAATCTCGACATGAACACCCGCCTATGCGCGTATGAAGACCTGACACCCAGCCAATGCCAGCAACTGCGCGAGATTCGGGTGCAACCTGAGCAAATTGTTTTTTGCGGCAACATCGAGTCGGCCTTGCACTCTCTGCCGGCCCAACCGCACCCCGGGATAAAAGGGCTGGCACTGCTCAGCGATGAACAGCCAGTGGCCTTTCTTCTGCTTAAGCGTCAGCCGCTGCTGGCCCATTGGGCCGCAGCCGACAGCGCCACCTTGCATGCGTTTCAGGTCGACAGCCGGGTTCAAGGCCAGGGGCTGGGCAAAACCTGCCTGCGCGAACTTCCCCGGGCCATTGAGCAGTTCTGGCCCGAGATTCGTCAGGTGATGCTGTCAGTGAGCCCGTTCAACGCCAGTGCCCTGGCGTTTTACCTGAGCCAGGGCTGGGTCGAACAAGGCGAAGCCTATCGGGGCGAACGGCGGCTGGTACTGACACTCTCGTCCTCGCCGCTACCCCGCTTGCAGGCAGGCTAAGCGGTTTTTTTAACCGGCAGCCAGATCTCCAGCAACCCTGTGCCGGTGTCCGGGTTGAAGTCTGCGCTGTAACGCTCGAACTCAGGCGCATCAACCGATTCGTACCCTGATTGGGGCAACCAGTCGTTCCAGATCGCCTGAAAGGTCTGTGACAGCGTGTCCAGTGTCCCCTGATGCTCGAAGACCGCGTAAGCCTGCTCTTGCAGCTCAATCCAGCGATAGCGTTCAGGCAGGTCGTCAAGTTTGCTGATGGCCACGCCGGCGATGTACTCAAAGCCGCCTTCCCCATCCGGATTACAGCAAACACCGTAGGTTTCCTCGCCAATCTGACTCGGCACCTTGCCGATCTCGGGGATGAATTTCTCCCACAGCAACGGAATCTGACTGCAGGTCTCCTGAGTGAAACGGCCACCCAAACCCGCGATCAGTTGAAACGAACCTTTGGCAAATCGCGGAGCTGGCAGTTCGAACTTTTTTGTTTGTTCCATAAGTCATGCTCGATGGAGTAAGTAGGAAACCAGGCTTTTTAGTATAGGTACAAAAACACACCGGGGTCGTCCCTGTACAAAAATAGCCGCTGGCGACCTCTAGACAAAAGGCCATCACCGCCCGTATTGTTTCGCCCAGACCACCGCAGTGGTCAACGTCGCTCGGACGGTTCCGGGCGCTTACGTACCAGAGGCACACATGGCAGACCAAGGTTCGCCGCGCCGCTTTGCGCGCATAGATCGACTCCCCCCTTACGTTTTCAATATCACTGCTGAGCTGAAGATGGCCGCCCGACGTCGCGGCGAAGACATCATCGACTTCAGCATGGGCAACCCTGACGGCCCGACCCCACCCCATATCGTCGAAAAACTCTGCACCGTCGCACAGCGTGAGGACACTCACGGCTACTCGACTTCCCGTGGCATTCCACGGCTGCGCAGAGCCATTTCACGCTGGTATGCCGACCGTTACAACGTTGAAATCGATCCCGAGCACGAAGCCATTGTCACCATCGGCTCCAAGGAAGGCCTGGCGCACTTGATGCTGGCTACCCTGGATCAGGGCGATACCGTACTGGTGCCCAACCCCAGCTACCCGATCCACATTTATGGTGCCGTGATTGCCGGCGCCCAGGTGCGTTCGGTACCGCTGATTCCGGGCGTGGACTTTTTTGCCGAGCTGGAAAAAGCCATTCGCGGCTCGATCCCCAAGCCAAAAATGATGATCCTGGGCTTTCCGTCCAACCCCACAGCGCAATGCGTCGAGCTGGATTTCTTCGAGCGCGTGGTGGCCCTGGCCAAGCAATATGATGTGCTGGTGGTGCACGATCTGGCCTACGCCGATATCGTCTATGACGGCTGGAAAGCGCCTTCCATCATGCAAGTCCCGGGCGCCAAGGACATTGCGGTGGAGTTCTTCACCCTGTCCAAAAGCTACAACATGGCAGGCTGGCGTATCGGCTTTATGGTGGGTAATGCGGAATTGGTCAACGCCTTGGCGCGGATCAAGAGCTACCACGACTATGGCACTTTCACACCGCTGCAAGTGGCCGCAATTGCCGCCCTTGAAGGCGACCAGCAGTGCGTCAAGGATATTGCCGAGCAGTACCGTCAACGCCGCAATGTCCTGGTCAAGGGGCTGCACGAACTGGGATGGATGGTCGAGAACCCCAAGGCTTCGATGTATGTCTGGGCCAAGATCCCCGAGGCTTACGCACACCTGGGCTCACTGGAATTCGCCAAAAAGCTGCTGGCGGATGCCAAGGTCTGTGTGTCGCCAGGCGTAGGGTTTGGTGAGTATGGTGACGATCATGTGCGCTTTGCCCTGATTGAAAACCAGGACCGCATTCGTCAGGCACTACGTGGGATTCGCGCCATGTTCCGGGCAGATGGCTTGAGCGCGAGCTAAAGCCCGGCGCAAACCAAACCTGTAGATACTCTATGTGGGAGCGAGCCTGCTCGCGAAAGACCTTCGCGAGCAGGCTCGCTCCCACATTGGCAGTTTTCCTGTAGCCGCTGCCGCAGGCTGCGACTACAAAACGTTAATGGCTTAAACCACCAGCGACAACAGCAGAATAAAGATCAAACCTACAATCGACAGGATGGTTTCCATCGCGGTCCAGGTTTTGAAGGTTTCAGCCACGGTCATGTTGAAGTACTGCTTCACCAGCCAGAAACCCGCATCGTTAACGTGAGACAGAATCAACGAACCAGCACCCGTCGCCAGCACCAGCAGCTCGCGGTTCACGCCCGGAATCATGTCTACCACCGGCAACACAATCCCCGCACCGGTAATTGTTGCTACGGTCGCAGAACCGGTCGCGATACGAATCACCGCAGCCACCAGCCAGGCCAGCAGGATCGGCGAGATCTGTGCATTCACCGCCATGTGGCCAATCACGTCACCCACACCACTGGCCACCAGCATTTGCTTGAAGCCACCGCCAGCACCAATGATCAGGATGATTGCTGCGGTCGGAGCCAGGCTCGCGTCGAGCAACTTGAGGATGCGCTTGGAGTCGATACCCTGCTTGTAGCCAAAGGTGTACAGCGCCAACAACAGGGCCAGCAACAGGGCACTGATCGGGTGACCGATCATGTCCATCCAGACACGGAAGAAGTTGCCTTCCGGCAGCGCCACGTCCGCAAATGTTTTGAGCAACATCAGGAACACCGGCAACAGCACGGTGATCAAGGTGATGGAGAAACTCGGCAGCGTGCTCGACTCAGGCTCGCTCGCCAGTTGATCCATCAACTCCTGGGAAGCATGGCCGGGGATGTACTTGGAGATGAAAGTGCCGTAAATCGGGCCGGCGATGATTGCAGTCGGCAATGCGACGATCAGGCCGTACAAAATGGTTTTGCCGATATCAGCGCCAAATACGCCAATGGCCAGCAGTGGGCCCGGGTGCGGCGGCACCAGCCCGTGAACGGCCGACAAGCCAGCGAGCAGCGGGATGCCGATCTTGATGATCGATACGCCGGTGCGGCGCGCAACGATGAATACCAGCGGGATCAGCAATACAAAGCCGATCTCGAAAAACAGCGGAATACCTACCAGGAACGCGGCGAACATCATTGCCCACTGCACACGCTCCTTGCCGAAGGCACGAATCAATGTGCGCGCAATTTGATCGGCGCCACCGGAGTCGGCCATCATTTTGCCAAGCATGGTGCCCAATGCCAGGATAATCCCGACGAAACCCAGCACCCCGCCAAAACCGTCCTGGAACGATTTGATGATCAGGTTGGCCGGCATGCCCGCCGTCAGGCCCAGGAACGCAGACGCGATAATCAGGGCAATGAACGGGTGCAGCTTGAAACGGGTGATCAGCACGATCAGCCCGATAATGGTCACCACTGCATCAAGCAGTAGGAAGGTGTTGTGGGACATGCCTAGCATGGGGCGTCTCCTGCCTTATTTTTATCAAGTACGAATGTACAGCCGGGGCTGAGCTGGATAGCGCTGTCTGTCTGAAGCATCATGAGATTGTCTGCAACGAATGGTCGTGCCACCAATCACGGGCAGCATTCGCCAGTTGATTGATGTCATGGGTGGCCGCATTCAGTGTCAGTACCAAAGGCTCATTGCTCGGGGATTCAAGGGTCGCGAACTGGCTGTCGATCAGGGTTTTGGGCATAAAGTGCCCGGGGCGATGAGCCACTCGATCGGCCGCAACTGCCGGGGTCAGCTCAAGAAACACAAAACCCAGGCCGTCTACCGCACTGCGCAGGCGCTCGCGATAACGCAGTTTAAGCGCCGAACAGGTCAGGACCGGACGCTGGCCGCTGGCAACCGCGCGACGCAACTCATCGCACAGGCTGTCTAGCCAGCCAGCACGATCATCATCAGTCAGGGGAATACCGGCACTCATTTTGGCGATATTGGCCGCTGGGTGAAACGCATCGCCTTCAATCGGGGTCGCGCCATTGAGCTGGCACAATGCCTGGCTCACGCTGGATTTGCCGCAGCCGGCAACACCCATAATGACCAGGGCAGTGATAGGTTGACTCATGAAACACCTCAGTCCGTAGACAGCGCTGTCTTTGTCCATGCGTTCAATACATGAAAGCAAAGCACAAAGACCAGGCTACCGACGTCTATTTCTCATTTTTATGGGGAGACGCGGTAACGCTCTCGACATACAAAGCTGGGGTTACTGGCTTGCACACAATCAGGCAATTGCGGGCACGCCAGGACAGCGCTACCTTAGTGACTTGTATTTTGTTTGGCAAGCCACCCTGATGACCACCTCTAAAAACGATAAAAACACCCGAACCACGGGTCGTCCTACCCTTAACGAAGTTGCCCGCCTTGCGGGTGTCAGCCCCATTACCGCCTCTCGCGCCTTGCGCGGTATCAGTAGCGTCGCCACCGAGCTTGCAGAAAAGGTGCGAATTGCCGCTGACGAGCTGAACTACGTGGTCAATCCGGCTGCCCGGGCATTGGCCTCGGCGCAGAGCCACTCCGTAGTGGTACTGGTGCCTTCATTGTCCAACCTCCTGTTTATCGACACCCTCGAAGCGATCCATGACGTATTGCGCCCACGTGGGTTTGAGGTGCTGATCGGTAACTTCCACTACTCCCGTGATGAAGAAGAGAACCTGCTGCGCAACTATATGGCCTACCACCCTCGCGGCCTGTTGCTGACTGGCTTTGACCGCTCCGAAAGTTCACGCCGCATGATTGAGGCCAGCAATGTGCCGTGTGTGTACATGATGGAACTGGATGCCGCCGAGGGCCTGAACTGCGTAGGTTTTTCCCAGTTGAAGGCCGGCGAAACCGCCGCCCGGCACCTGATCTCCCGTGGACGGCGCCACCTGGCCTATATCGGAGCCCAACTCGACCAGCGCACGCTCCTGCGCGGCGAAGGCTACCGTCGCGCCCTGCAGGAAGCCGGCCTGTATAACCCCGACCTTGAGGTACTGACTCCCCGCCCGTCCTCTGTGGGCCTGGGCGGCGAGCTGTTTTTGCAATTGCTCGCCAGCCACCCGCAAGTGGATGCGATCTTTTTCGGCAACGATGACCTGGCCCAGGGCGCCCTGCTGGAGGCTGCACGCTTCGGGATTAAAATCCCGGACCAGATTGCCGTACTGGGATTTAACGACCTGCCGTCATCCGAGTTCATGGTGCCGCGCCTGAGCAGTATTCGCACACCTCGTGAAGCTATTGGCCGTCGCGCAGCCGAGCAGATGCTCACACTGATGGCCGGCAATAAAGTGACCAACCCGGTGCAGGACATGGGCTTTGAACTGATGGTGCGCGAGAGCAGCTGACGAGGCTTTGAAGGGCCTTCAGCCCTTGTCGCAGCCTCATACCTCGTCAGCAACCACAGGAAGTGCCGGCTATTAATGCAACTGCAACGTCGAGTTGAACTGGCTGATCGCATCGACTACGTGCCGGGAGCCCTGCTGGATTTCCAGGATGGCCTCCCCCGCCTCGTTCGCCAGTTCGACCCCAAGGCCGGTACGACTCAGGCTCGACTGCATGCTGGTCACCGCGCTCAGCGAGAGGTCATGGTTCTTGCGCACCACTTCAACGATCTCCAACGTGGCCGCACTGGTGCGCGCCGCCAGGCTTCTGACTTCATCCGCCACGACGGCAAAACCGCGACCATGCTCCCCGGCCCTCGCCGCTTCAATGGCCGCATTGAGTGCCAGTAAATTGGTCTGATCGGCAATTCCGCGAATGGTCTGCACAATTTTGCCGATGATGTCCGACTGCTTGCTCACCGCATCAATGCTTTGCGCCGCTTCATTGAGGTCTCTGGAAATGGCTTCGATGATTTGCACTGTCTGCTGAACCACCTGCGATCCTTTCTGCGCACAGGCATCGTTTTGCACTGAGGTGGTGTGGGCCGACTCTGCCGCGGTTTGCAGGTTGGTGACTTGTGCGGTGATATCGCTGGCGAACTTCACCACTTTATACAGTCGGCCTTTGGCATCAAAAATCGGGTTGTAGGATGCCTCAAGGAAAACCGTGTGGCCGTACTTGTCGACCCGTTCAAAACGCCTGGAGTGGTATTCCCCGCGATTCAGCGAGGCCCAGAAAGCTTTGTATTGGGCCGACTCGCTCTCACTGCGACAACAGAACATCCCGTGGTGCTGGCCGACAATTTCACTCAACCCGTAGTGCATGGTGTCGAGAAAGTTCTGGTTGGCATTGATGACCCGTCCATCAGGCGAAAACTCGATCACTGCCATGGAACGGCTCAAGGCATTCACGATGCTCTGGTTTTCGTGCTCTTTATTGATTCGGTCCGTGATGTCCGAGGCGACTTTGATCACCCTGGTAACTTGACCACCCGCATCGATGATCGGCATGTAACTGGCTTCCAGCCACACTTCACGCCCGGACTTGTCGAGCCTTAGAAAGGTGCCACTGAGGGGTTCGCCAGTTGCCAGACCGCGCCAAAAACGGCTGTATTCGCTGTCTTTGGCATAAGCCTGTTCACAGAAGATGCGGTGGTGCTTGCCGCGGACCTCTTCGCTGGAATAACCCATGACCCGGCAAAAGTTGTCATTGACCTCCAGGATGGTGCCATCCGGGGTGAATTCGATAATGGCCATGGATCGGCTGATGGCCTGAACCTTGGCCGCCATGTCATTCAATGAGCCGTTAAGGCGTTGATTCTCAAGCAGGTCGGCTTTGCGGTGCGAATTAAACATGGCTCAATCCCTGGAGGTGCTGTCTATTGATAATTCAAAAGTCTCAAGACACAACAAACCGCCTGCGCTTTTAACTTTTAACGTTAGAGCTGTACGCACTTCAAGGGTTTAAGCATTTGACTGCTCAGGCCCCGTGAGGGTGGAGCATAGCCAGTCAAATAACACGTGCAAGCAAATGGCCATCAGAATGCGACGGAACGCTCACACGCAAGAAAGTTACCAAATGGACGATGCAGACTTAAAAAACAATGGGAGCCCGAGAACCGAGCCCCCGACACATCAATCAATGACCAAACAATCCGGTATCGGACTTTTTGGATTTTTTATCAGCGCGTTTTTCATCGGCTGTTTTAGCCGGCTTTTTCTTCGCGGCTTTCTTTGAATCCATACCTTTAGCCATGTTATGAGCTCCAGTGTTCAGGGATGTGAGCTCAGGTATAACACCGATCGCGGGGGAACTTTTATTTAAAACAGGTTATTCAAAAAAGAATGCTTTATTACCGGTTTTAATTTCGAATGGGCCTCACTATCGATACGCAAAGGCGCGATAAAAACATTCCCTTGTTTGTATATAATGCGCGCCCCCTCACTTTTAGCCTGTGGACTCATGACCGCCATTGTTTATGCCCCGCTTGAAGCGCCTTTATGGCCGTTGATGAACAAGTTTTATCGCTCTCATCAGTCGTCGATGAAAGCGGTCAAGGACGCGCAACTGTGGGTCGCCCGTCAGGAGGAGATCATTGCGGGGTTGTGTTTGCGGCCCGTGGCTCACGGTTACTGGCTGACCGGGCTATTTGTTGCGCCGGCACTGCGCGGGCAAGGTGTGGCGGGCGAACTGGTCAGGGGCGCAACCGCAACCTGTGAAGGCCCGGTTTGGCTGTTCTGCGACCCCGAACTGCAAGGTTTCTATGAAAACCTGGGCTTCAGCCTGGACGTGGACTTGCCCCACGCCCTGCACGAGCGGCTCGTTCGCTATCAACGCAACAAGGCGATGATAGCGCTGGGGACTACTCTTTCGTGCCAGGCTCCAGATCCGGGAACAGCACCTCAATAAAGCCGAACCTGGTGAAGTCCTTGATCCGTGACGGGTACAGGCGGCCGATCAGATGGTCGCATTCATGCTGCACCACCCGTGCGTGAAAACCTTCGGCCACACGTACGACCGGCTCACCTTTAGGGGTAAAACCTTCGTAACGGATCTTGTGAAAACGCTCGACCATTCCTCGCAGGCCGGGCACTGACAGGCAACCTTCCCAGTCTTCTTCGAGCTCCGGGCTCAGCGGCGTGATCAGCGGGTTGATCAGAATGGTCTGCGGCACGGCCTCGGCATCCGGGTAGCGTTCGCTGTGCTCAAAACCAAAGACCACCAGTTGCAGGTCAACGCCGATCTGCGGAGCAGCCAGACCTACGCCACCCGCGTGTTCCATGGTTTGCAGCATGTCGTCCAGTAACTGCCAAAGCTGCGGAGTGTCGAACATCTCCTCTGGTACCGGTTTGGCTACACGCAATAAACGCTCGTCGCCCATTTTCAGGATTTCACGAATCATGGTCAGTATTCATCAGAAGTGGGTTTAAGGGAGTGATCACGGCCCAGGCCGGAGAGATGCTGCTTTGGATCAGGATCTTCAGATTCATTGAAGGTTTTCTCACCCGGATTCTTGCCTTCGGCCGACAGATGCTCGATCACGGCATTCATTTCCGCCCCCAGCAGCAGCACTGCGGACGAAATGTAGAAGTACAGCAACAGCACGATAATCGCGCCGATACTGCCATACATGGCGTTATAGTCCGCGAAGGTTTTTACATAAAAAGCAAAACCCAATGACGCCACAATCCACACCACCACCGCCAGCACCGAGCCCGGCGTAATGAAGCGGAATTTCTGTTCTACGTCGGGCATCACGTAATACATCACGGCCACGGCGATCATCATCAGCAAAATAACCACCGGCCAGCGCAGGATGGTCCACAGCGTGACCACAAAATCTTCAAGCCCCACCTGCCCCGCCAGCCAGCTCATCACCTGCGGCCCGAGCACCATCAGCGCAGCGGCAACCAGAAGCATGCCGGCAATACCGATGGTGTAAAAAATCGACAGCGGAAAGCGCTTCCAGATGGGCCGCCCTTCAACCACGTCATACGCGGCATTCATCGCACTCATCATCAGGCGTACACCCGCCGAAGCCGTCCACAGCGCAATCACGATACCCACCGACAGCAATCCGCCCTTGGACTGCTGCAACTGATCAATCACCGGGTTGACCTGCTCCAGCGCTTGGGGTGGCAGCACCAGTTCGGACTGCAGGCGCAGCCAGGAAAAGAAGTCGGGCAGATGCAAAAAGCCTATCAGCGCGATCAGGAACAGAATGAAGGGGAACAGCGAAAACAACATTTGATAGGCCAGCGCCGAGGCGTAGGTCGACATTTCATCGTCGATAAATTCCTTGACCGTGCGGATCAATACTTTGCCCAGGGGCAGGCCGTTCAAGCCTGGAAAAAACATAGCGTCTCCTTTCGCCGCGTAGTTATTGAGTTCAACACGCCTCCAAGCGAAGGGTTGTACCTAAAAGTAGTCCAATTGGCGACTTTGAAAACACTCAAGTGCCTGACCTCTCAAAGGCTACCCCACAGTTGACCCGCGTGCCTCACATCGAGTTTCATTTATTTTCTGCCCATCATTTCGTCGTTCCGTGCAGGTTAGGCTTTATGTTTGCCCCCTAACCCCCGAGAATGCGCGACGTACTCAGGCTATGACGCTGAAGATCCGCAATTGTAGGAAGGTTATGAAACTCGATAAAAAGCTGGCCATCGCCCGCAGAAACCAGGAACTCGGCGGCGCAGTGCTCGGCGTCAACAACTGCCATTTCGCCGCGCTGAACACCAACAAGAACATCTGGTGGTTCGATATCCCGTTGGCCCGCCTGGCCGTCGGCCAATACGAATGGGTCCACCTGTTGCTGCACACTCCAGGCACCGACGAGTTGCTGCACTTGAAGGTAACGACCGCATTCCTGCGTGAAAAACGCGAAGGCATGGTAGTTCGTGCGACCCACAAACGTACGCCGACCATGAGCCTTGAGCTGAGTGCAGACAAAGACTCGTTCCTGCAGGATGTACGTCCGACAGGCACAGGCGTCAATTTCGCACAGTTCGTACTGTAGCCCCCAAAACGACAAAGCCCCGCAATGCGGGGCTTTGTCGTATACGGGCCTGTTACTTTTTAAGACCCAGCTTCTTCAGCTCTTCGTCTCGCAACTCACGACGCAGGATTTTGCCCACGTTGGTAGTCGGCAAGCTGTCGCGGAACTCGACGAATTTCGGTGCCTTGTAGGCTGTCAGGTTGGCGCGCATATGGGCCATCACCTGATCCTTGGTCAGCGTCATGCCCGGCTTGACCACGATAAACACCTTGATCAGCTCGCCGGTTTTTTCATCAGGAATACCAATGGCCGCTGACTGCGAGACGCCCGGCAACGAGGCCATGACATCTTCCAGCTCGTTAGGGTAAACATTGAAGCCCGAGACCAGGATCATGTCTTTTTTGCGATCGACGATGCGCATATAGCCATCAGGCTGAATGATCGCGATATCACCGGACTTCAACCAGCCGTCGCTGTCCATGATTTCGGCGGTCGCGTCAGGACGCTCCCAGTAGCCTTTCATGACCTGCGGCCCCTTGATGCACAACTCGCCCACCTCACCCAGAGGCAGCTCCTCACCCGCATCGTTGATCACTTTGCACAGAGTCGAAGGCATCGGGATGCCGATCGTGCCCACCTGGATGTTCTGGATAGGGTTTACCGAGGCCACAGGACTGGTTTCGGTCATGCCGTAGCCTTCACAGATCGGGCAACCGGTCACGGTTTTCCAGCGTTCGGCCACTGACAGTTGCAACGCCATGCCGCCCGACAACGTTACCTTGAGGGCCGAGAAATCCAGTTTGCGGAACGCTTCGTTATTGCACAGCGCCACAAACAGGGTGTTGAGGCCGACAAAACCGGTGAACTTCCACCTGGACAGCTCTTTAACCATCGCCGGCAAATCACGCGGGTTGCTGATCAGCACGTTATGGTTGCCGAGCAACATCATCGCCATGCAGTGAAAGGTGAACGCGTAGATGTGGTACAGCGGCAATGGTGTGATCAGGATTTCACAACCTTCATTGAGGTTGGAACCCATCAGCGCCTTGCACTGCAACATGTTGGCAATCAGGTTGCGGTGGCTCAGCATCGCGCCCTTGGCCACGCCCGTGGTACCGCCGGTGTATTGCAGCACGGCAACATCACTGCTGACCGGGCTGGCTTCCTTGACCGGCTGGCCCTGCCCTTTGCGCAGCACTTCGTTGAACTTGATGGCCTGGGGCAAGTGATAGGCCGGAACCATTTTCTTCACATACTTGATGACGCTGTTGATCAGCACACGCTTGAAGGGCGACAGCATGTCGGCCACTTCGGTGACGATCACATACTTGACCGAGGTCTGCGGCACGACCTTCTCGGCCAGATGCGCCATGTTCGCCAGACAGACCAGCGCCCTGGCGCCGGAGTCCTTGAACTGATGCTCCATTTCCCGTGCGGTGTACAGCGGGTTGGTATTAACCACGATCAAGCCGGCGCGGATGGCTCCGAACACAGCGATCGGGTATTGCAGCAAGTTGGGCAACTGCACGGCAATGCGGTCGCCGGGTTGCAAGTCTGTGTGCTGCTGTAACCAGGCAGCAAAAGCACCCGACTGCTCGTAGAGCTCGCCGTAGGTGATGGTTTTGCCGAGGTTACTGAACGCCGGTTTATCGGCGAAACGCTGGCAAGATTCCCGCAGTACCGTCTGAATGTTTGGGTATTCATCCGGGTTGATTTCAGCAGCAATCCCTGTTGGGTACTTGTCCTTCCAAAAGCCTTCAATCATGGAAGCCCACTCCTAAGCGTTGCGAATTCTTCACCGCATTGGCTGCGGTTATTATTTGTTTGATTTTTATAATGGACAGTTCTGGCTTTTACTTGCCTGGAAGTCACAAAGCGCGCCGAGAGTAGCAGCTTTGCCAAAGGGCGCCTAGAGCCAAAAAAGGGCTTTAGAGTCACAAACCTGACTGTAGGACAATCCAAAGTCATCATTAGTACAAAGACTCTATTTGTAACAAAAACGCTCTATGTCGAGCCTTACAGCGCATCAGCCGAGGCATCTTCACTATTTTGCGGCCCAAAAAAACGCCCGCTGCCTTGAGGCTAGCGGGCGTCTGTCGCCAGGTTGAACGAATCAGGCGATATCACGTAACTCGCGCCGCAGGATTTTGCCCACCGGCGTCATGGGCAAAGACTCGCGCAGCACTATCTGCTTGGGCACCTTGTAACCGGTGAAATTGTCTTTGCAGTAGGCTTTGAGCTCCTCAACGGTCACTCCACCCGCACGGGGCACTACAAACAGTTTGACCGCCTCCCCCGTACGTTCGTCGGGAACGCCAATCACCGCACAGTTCGCCACTTTGGGGTGCGCCATGACGATGTCTTCGATTTCGTTGGGGTACACGTTGAAACCCGAGACGATAATCAGGTCTTTCTTGCGGTCGACGATGCGGACAAAGCCGTCAGGGTCTATTACCGCGACATCACCGGTCTTGAACCACCCTTCGGCGTCCAGTACTTCTGCGGTGGCTTCGGGGTTTTGCCAGTAGCCTTTCATCACTTGCGGGCCTTTGACACAGAGCTCGCCCCGTTCGCCCAGCCCCAGGTCTACACCCTCGTCGCTGATCACTTTCATGGCCGTGCCCGGGACCGGCATGCCCACCGTCCCCAGCCTTGCCAGAGAACCACAGGGGTTGGCACTGGCCACCGGCGAGGTTTCCGTCAGGCCGTAACCTTCGACAATGCGGCACCCCGTGATTTTTTCCCAGCGCTCGGCCGTGGCCTTGACCAGCGCCGTGCCGCCCGAATTGGTGACTTTAAGCCCGGAGAAATCCAGGGTCTTGAAGTCAGGGTGGTCCATCAGTGCCACAAACAAGGTGTTGAGCCCCAGGAACGCGGTGAATTTCCAGTTCTTGAGTTCCTTGATGAAGCCTTTGATGTCACGCGGGTTGGTGATCAGGACGTTGTGGTTGCCGGTAACCATCATGCCCATGCAATTGGCGGTGAATGCATAGATATGGTACAGCGGCAAAGGCCCGATCATGATCTCGCGACCGTCCTTGAGGATGGGCTGGCCATCAGCCCCATGCTGGGACAGGCAAGCGCGAACCTGCTGCATGTTGGCGATCAGGTTGCCATGGGTCAGCATCGCGCCTTTGGGCAGGCCGGTAGTGCCGCCGGTGTATTGCAGAACCGCAGTGTCATCCAGGGATACCGTCAGCGGTCGGATAACTTGCCCCGCGCCCCGGCGCAAAACGCTTTTGAAGGAAATCGCCTGGGGCAACTGATAGGCCGGCACCAGCTTTTTGACCTTGTCGACCACCAGATTGGTGATCCAGCCTTTGGCGGCCGGCATCATGTCGCCCATTCTGGCTTCGATCAGGTAGTCGATTTCGGTGTCTTTGAGCACTTCCTGCACGCGCTTGCCGAACATGTTCAGGTACACCAGCGCGCGAATGCCCGCGCTCTTGAACTGGTGGAGCATCTCGCGCGAGGTGTAGAGCGGGTTGGTGTTGACCACCACCAGCCCCGCACGCATGGCGCCGAATACGGCAATCGGGTACTGCAGGGTGTTGGGCATTTGCACGGCGATGCGGTCGCCGGGCTTGAGATCGGTGTGCTCCTGCAGATAACCGGCAAAAGCGGCGCTGTAGCGCTCCAGCTCGGCATAGGTGATGGTCACCCCCAAATTGCTGAAAGCCGGGCGATCTGCGAACTTTTTGCAGGAACGTTCAAACACATCAACGACCGACTTGAAAGTCGTCATGTCGATGTCCAGCGGCACACCGGCCGGGCGTTTATCATTCCAGAAATCAGGTTGCATTGTTTTTATCCTCGTACCTGAGCGTGTCTGGCCGCGTCTTTCACTCAGTGAAAAGCGGAACCTGCGGACGTTAACAGTTATCAAGTTGTAGGCAAATACGGCGATCTTCGCCATTTACATCTTGAATCTTATTGCTGCGACCACGCCTGCTGAGTGGCCACTGCGCAAATGCGCTATACACTGCTACGACAACAAATAAAGGAACTGCCATGTCCCCTGCGACTTTTTGGCTGGAAGCGAATGACCGCAGCGGTCTTTTCGTTAACCAGTGGCTGCCGGCAGGCACGCCCAAGGCCATTGTTTTACTGGCTCATGGCATGGCCGAACACAGTGGTCGTTATGCCCGCCTGGGCAAAGTGCTGTGTGATGCCGGGTATGGGCTGTATGCTCACGACCAGCGTGGCCACGGCAAAACGGCCGAGCGCGGAACCCCGGGCTACTTTGCCGATAACGATGGCTGGTGTGCAGTGGTCAGTGATGTGGCCAGCCTTAGCCGGCATATCAACCAGACCCATCCGGGAGTGCCGGTTTTTCTGCTCGGCCACAGCATGGGCAGTTACATCGCCCAGGCCTACTTGATGCATCACAGTGCCAGCCTGCAAGGCGCGATACTCAGTGCTTCGAATTTCCAGCCGGTGGCGCTGTATCGCGCCGCCAGCCTGATCGCCCGTTTCGAGCGTTTGCGTCAGGGGCCCAAAGGACGTAGTGCGCTGATCGAATGGCTGTCTTTCGGCTCGTTCAATAAAGCTTTCAAACCCAATCGCACGCGGTATGACTGGCTCAGTCGCGATCCGGCCCAGGTCGATGCCTACGCCAGCGACCCCCTGTGCGGCTTTCGTTGCACCAATCAGCTATGGATCGACCTGCTCGGCGGGTTGCAGCAAATCAGCAAAGCGTCCAATCTGGCTCAAATCGATCCGGGCCTGCCGTTACTGATAATGGGCGGCGAATGTGATCCGGTGAGTGAAGGCAAGCGTCTCACTGATCTGGCCACGGCTTTGCGAAAGGCCGGCAATCGTCAGTTGCAGCTCAATCTGTACCCGCAAGCGCGGCACGAACTCTTTAACGAAACCAATCGCGACGAAGTGATGGCAGACGTGATTGAGTGGCTCAATCAAGCGTTGAGCCGCACTCGCCCGCTGCACAGTGAATGATCCAGCACCGCACTCACCTTGCAATAATTTAAAATCTTTTAAAATCAAAGCCTTAAAACCAAACACTCGTCACAGGACATGCGCTAGATGACTCAGGTTACCAACACCCCGTACGAAGCCCTCGAAGTCGGCCAGACTGCCAGCTACAGCAAGACCGTCGGAGAGCGCGACATTCAACTTTTTGCGGCCATGTCCGGCGACCACAACCCGGTGCACCTCGATCCTGTGTTCGCCGCCGGAACCATGTTCAAAGAGCGCATTGCCCACGGCATGTTCAGTGGCGCATTGATCAGCGCCGCCGTCGCCTGCGAGCTGCCTGGGCCGGGCACTATTTATGTCGGCCAGCAAATGAGCTTTCAGAAGCCGGTAAAAATCGGCGACACCCTCACCGTGCGTCTGGAAATCCTGGAAAAGATGCCAAAGTTCCGCGTGCGTATCGCGACCCGCGTTTTCAACCAGCACGATGAAATCGTCGTCGATGGCGAAGCCGAAATCATTGCACCGCGCAAGCAACAAACCGTGACCCTGCCGGTACTGCCGGCAATCAGCATCGGTTAATGCCCGCCCATTAAAAAACGCCGGCTTACCGGCGTTTTTTTTATTCAGGCTGGAGCACTAGGCGCGAGCGCGAGCTTCGTTGCGCAGGGCTTTGACCTGATCGTGATTGCGTTGCACGCCATGCAGCTGGCGCTCTACCAGATCACGAATACCCACCAGGTTGTGCTTGCTGATTTTCTCCAGCGCTTCTTTGTAAGCCTTCAGCGCATGGTCTTCGCCGCGCTCGGCTTCGTTGAGCACCGCTTCTTCACCTTTGCCGGTAAACACGGATTTGACGTCCACCCAACGGCGGTGCAGGTCACCGGCCACGCTGGTGCTGGTCTCAGGGTCGCCGCCCAAGGCACGTACCTGGGCCTGTAATTCGGCCGCTGCGGCTGCGCATTCGGCAGAGCGCTTGGCAAACAGCGCTTTGAGTTCCGGGTGTTTAATATCTTCGGCACAGGTCTTGAATCCTTCCTGGCCATCTTTGCTGGTTTCGATCAAATCGTTCAGGACGCTAATGGCTTCTTTATTAAGGTCAGTCATTGTTCAATTCCTTACAAGGTTGAGGATCGTGCAATAGAGATTGCAGTCCCCGTGCCAGCTTTTTAATAAAAAAATAATCCTTATAAATCAATAAGTTAAATAAACACACGTTATCTGTATCCGGTTTATTTGCATGATCTGTCAATTGGCCTTCATGCAAATTGCCTGTATTTTTCATCCCATGGCTCCACGCACTGAAGGCCGCTGCATGAACCCCGAAAAGCTCGAACTGCTGGTGACACGCGAAATGCCCTTCGGCAAATACAAAGGCCGAATCATCGCTGACCTGCCTGGCCAGTACCTGAACTGGTTTGCCCGCGAAGGCTTCCCCCACGGCGAACTGGGCGGGTTGCTGGCCCTGATGCAAGAGATCGATCACAACGGCCTGTCGGACCTGCTCGACCCGTTGCGCGCCAAACACTCAAAGCCCAAACCCCGCCACTGACAGAGTTGCCCCATGCCAAGGATTGAAGATAACGCCCGCGACGAAAACTTCTGGCACGCCATTGCCGAGCGCTACGACGTAGCACCCGGCCCGATCAATCTGGAAAACGGCTATTTCGGGCGCATGACTCGCGGCGTAGCGCAGGACTACCAGCGCAATATCGACTTTATTAACCGCAACAACTCGCTGCCTGTGCGCCAGCATTTCGATCAGGCCCAGAGCAGCAAACTGCGCGACCATCTGGCTGACCAGCTAGGCCTGGACCCGGCAGGCGTCGCACTGACGGCTCGCGCGTCAGATGCCCTGCAATCGTTGATTCGCAACTACAACGGCCTGCAGCCCGGCGATCAATTGCTGATCTGCGACCTGGAATACCACAGTGTCGAATATGCGATGCGCTGGGTCGCCCGGCAGCGCGGGCTGGAGCTTATAGAAATATCCCACAAGCACCCCGCCACCCATGAAAGCCTGGTGGCCAGCTATCGCGAAGCCTTTGAGCGCCACCCGCGCATCAAACTCATGGCCCTCACCCACGTGACCCACCGCACCGGGCTGGTGATGCCCGTGCAGGAAATCGTCGCGGCGGCCAAGGAGCACGGAGTCGATGTAATCCTTGACGGTGCCCACGCGCTGGGCCAGATCGAGTTCGACCTGCAGGCGCTGGGCGTTGCCTTTGCCGGTTACAACCTGCACAAGTGGATCGGTGCACCGTTGACCCTGGGCTTTATGTATATCGACCCGCAACGCCTGGCGGATATAGACCCCGACATGGGCGACCGGCATTACCCGGAGCCGGACATCCGCAACCGCTCGCCCTATGGCACGGTCAACATCCCGGCGTGGCTGACCCTGCCCAAAGTGTTGCAGGAGCATGAGGAGATGGGTGGCACCGGGGCCAAGGGGGCACGGCTGAACTACCTGCGCGATCTGTGGGTCAGTGAGGCGCGCAAAATGCCGGGCATTGAAGTGTTGATTGAGGATGATCCGCGGCTGCGTTGCGCGATTACGTCGCTGCGTTTTACCCGTCTGCAGGATCAGCAGCCGATGGTTGACCGTCTGCTCAAGGACTACAACCTGTTTACCGTCGCCCGCAATGGCTCGGCGTGCGGCAGTTGCATCCGGATTACCGTGGGTTTTACGACGACGCTGGATCACATCAATCAGTTGGTCAGGGCGTTGCGCGAGCTGTCACAGGCTAACGCATAACCCGGTAAATACTCTGTCACCCCATGGGAGCGAGCCTGCTCGCGAATGCTCTTCGCAAGCAGGCTCGCTCCCACGACTGAACTATCTGTGGCGCAGCAGCAGTTACACAAATACGCAGGCAAAAAAAAGGTGCGCCGACCAAGCGCACCAAAAACCGTAGAACACACAACAAATCCGGAGCTAAAACTTCAATCCAGCAGCGCAAGTGCCTCGGCGGTGCATTCCTGGATTCGTGCCCAGTCGCCGTTCTTGATCCACTCGCTGTCCAGCATCCAGCTACCGCCCACACACATCACGTTTTTCAACGCCATGTAGCTGCGAATGTTCGCCGGGCTGACACCGCCTGTCGGGCAGAATTTCACTTCGCCAAACGGGCCGCCCAATGCCTTGATCGCGGCCACACCGCCACTGACTTCAGCCGGGAACAGTTTGAAGCGACGGTAGCCCAACCCGTAGCCTTCCATGATCCCGGATGCATTGCTGATACCCGGCAGCAGCGGGATATCGCTGGCAACACTGGCCTGCAACAAGTCACGGGTAATGCCCGGCGTCACGATAAATTGCGAACCCGCCTCTTCTGCCGCTGCCAGCATATGCCGATCCAGCACAGTGCCTGCGCCGGTCACCAGCTCAGGGCGTTGATCGCGCAAGATACGGATCGCCTTGAGGCCGAACGCCGAACGCAGGGTCACTTCCAGGGCCGTCAGACCACCGGCCGCCAGCGCATCGGCCAGCGGCAGAATGTCTTGTTCGCGAGCGATGGTAATCACCGGCAGAATCCGGGCACGGGCACAGAGGCTGTCGATCAGGGCGACTTTATCCGCCATCGATACGTTCGCAATTGTTGTTGTCATGGCAGCTGATCCTTGGCTCATGGGCACCAGTAAATCTCTAACGTAGGTTGCAGAAAGGCACGAACCGGCAAGGCGGCAACATCAGTGCCCCCCAGCGCTTCGTTGAGGGTATTCAATTTGGTCTGCCCCTGGATCGACAGCACCTTGTGTCTTGCGCTCGCCAGCAGGCTGCGGCTCATGCTCAGGCGTTGATGCGGCACGGTTGGCGCCAGCATTGCCCAGCAACGGCGCGGGTTATCCAGTTGCAACGCTTCGGTCAGGTTCGGGCTGTTGGGGAACAGCGACGCGGTATGCCCGTCATCGCCCATGCCCAGGATCAGCACGTCAATCGGAGGCAACTCGGCCAGGCCCTGGTCGGCCTCCAATGCAGCTTTTTCAACCGTGGTCGCTGCGTTGTACAACCCGACGAAACGGGCCTTGGCTGCCGGGCCTTTGAGCAGATGCTTCTTGAGCAGGCCAGCATTGCTGTCGGGGTGCTCCACCGGCACCCAGCGTTCGTCAGCCAGGCTGACGACCACTTTCGACCAGTCGACAGGCTGCTTGATCAGGCTCTCGAAAAAAGCCACCGGGCTACGGCCGCCAGACACCACCAGGGTCGCAACACCCTGCCGGGCAATGGCTTGATTCAATTGCCCGGCAACACTTGCTGCCAGCCCCTCGGCCAATGACGCCGGGTTTTTGAAGGTGTGCGCGTTGACCCCTTCAGGCAGTTTCACATCAGATATCGCCATACCAAGACCTCCCGTCCCGCGTAATCAATGCAATGGAACTCATCGGTCCCCAGGAGCCCGCCGCGTAAGGCTTGGGCGCATCACCGGACTTTTTCCAGCCGGCGATCAACTGGTCGCACCATTTCCATGCCGCTTCAATTTCGTCTTTGCGCACAAACAGGTTCTGGTTGCCGCGCATCACTTCGAGTAACAGACGCTCGTAGGCATCCGGGATCCGCTCACTGCGATAAGTGTCGGAAAAATTCAGTTGCAACGGACCGCTGCGCAGTTGCATGCCCTTGTCCAGGCCCTGCTCTTTGGTCATCACACGCAAGGAAATGCCTTCGTCCGGCTGCAGGCGAATAATCAGCTTGTTGCCGATTTGCAGACGCTGCTCCGGGGCGAAGATGTAGTGCGACGGTTCCTTGAAGTGGATCACGATCTGCGACAGCTTTTGTGGCATGCGTTTACCGGTGCGCAAGTAAAACGGCACACCCGCCCAACGCCAGTTGCGAATATCAGCGCGCAGGGCCACAAAGGTTTCGGTGTCGCTCTGGGTGTTGGAGTTTTCCTCCTCCAGATAACCCGGCACCGACTGGCCTTCGCTGTAACCGGCGATGTACTGGCCGCGCACCACTTGGGTGGTCAGGCCTTCGGCGCTGATCGGGGCCAGTGCCTTGAGCACTTTTACCTTCTCGTCGCGAATGCTGTCGGCCGACAGGTCCGCAGGCGGATCCATTGCGATCAGGCACAACAGCTGCAACAAGTGGTTCTGAATCATGTCGCGCAGCTGGCCGGCCTTGTCGAAATAACCCCAGCGACCTTCGATGCCCACTTTCTCGGCCACGGTGATTTCAACGTGGGAGATATAGCGCTGGTTCCACTGGGTTTCGAACAGGCTGTTGGCAAAGCGCAGCGCGATCAGGTTTTGTACGGTTTCTTTGCCCAGGTAGTGGTCGATGCGGTAGATGCGGTTCTCGGGGAAGAACTGCGCCACGGCGTCGTTGACCTTGCGCGAAGACTCGAGGTCCGAACCGATGGGTTTTTCCAGCACTACACGGGTGTTTTCAGTCAGGCCGACTTTGGACAAGTTCTCGCAAATCGCACCGTAAACTGCCGCAGGCGTGGCGAAGTAGGCGATCAGGCGCTGCTCTGTTCCGGCAAGTTGTGCCAGGGGCAGATAATCGTCAGTCTTGAAAAAATCCACATGCAGATAGCTCAGACGAGCCAGGAAGCGGGTCACCGCTTCATCTTCGATTTCCTTGTCGCCGACATACTGGCGCAACTGGCTGTCGATATGCGCCAGATGCGAGAGAGCGTCGCCCGGCTCGCGAGCCAGGGCGAGAATGCGCGTGTCAGCATGGAGCAGACCGGCGCGGTCCAGTTGGTATAAAGCAGGAAACAGCTTGCGCAGGGCCAAATCGCCAAGGGCGCCGAACAAGGCAAAGGTGCACGGTTCAACCGTAATCGAAGGCATGATGTTTGTTCTTTTATCAAGTTAAGCTACAAATACCTTTTTTCAAGGCATCACTCAAGGAAAAATGTAGTAATAAACACAACATTTTCTCAAAATTCAGATTCCTGCTAGTGGTCATCACAGGCCACCAGTAGGATAGGCCACCTTCCAGAACCGCTTTAGTCCGGTTCTTGCATCGCTGACCCAAGGATCATAAATGGACCGCGTGCGAAATTTACTCGAACAGATCAAAAGCCGCCTCGAAGACCTGAACAAGGCCGAGCGCAAAGTGGCAGAAGTCATCCTGCAAAACCCGCAGCAAGCGACCCGGTTCAGCATTGCTGCGCTCGCTCAGGCCGCGTCTGTCAGCGAACCCACGGTCAACCGCTTTTGCCGGTCATTCGGCGTCAGCGGCTACCCCGAGCTAAAGCTGCAACTGGCACAAAGCCTGGCCAGTGGCGCAGCTTATGTCAGCCGGGCCGTTGAGGCCGACGACAATCCCGAAGCCTACACCCAAAAGATTTTCGGCAGCGCCATTGCCTCACTGGACAGCGCCTGCCAGGCATTGGACCCGAACCTTATCAGCCGCGCCGTCGACTTGCTGATCCAGGCTCGGCAAATCCACTTTTTCGGCCTGGGTGCTTCGGCACCGGTGGCGCTGGATGCGCAACACAAGTTCTTCCGCTTCAACCTCGCCGTCACGGCCCACGCCGACGTCCTGATGCAGCGCATGATCGCCTCCGTGGCACACACCGGCGAACTGTTCGTGATTATTTCCTACACCGGGCGCACCCGAGAGCTGGTTGAGGTCGCACGTATTGCGCGGGCCAACGGCGCCTCGGTGCTGGGCCTGACCGCCGAAAATTCACCGCTGGCCAAGGCCAGTACGTTGAGCCTGAATATCCCGCTGCCCGAAGACACCGACATCTATATGCCGATGACCTCGCGCATCATTCAGCTCACGGTGCTCGACGTGCTGGCCACCGGCATGACCTTGCGCCGGGGTGTGGACTTCCAGCCGCACCTGCGCAAAATCAAGGAAAGCCTCAATGCCAGCCGTTACCCGGTAGGCGACGAGTTCAACTGATCCGCAGGCACGGACAAGCGCCGTGCCTTCCTGCTTTACCCTCCAGGCGTATTCGTCGCTCCGCCCGACAAACGGCTGAGTCAGGGCTTGCCGCCCCTCTCTTTCGCTTCACCGCGCACACGCCTGCTTTACAGGGGCGAAAGCCCTGTCGCCCCCTCTGAAAACGCGTAATACCTGCGTCTTTCCACTGTCAGATATGACAGGTTACAGATGCAGGAAACAGTCATAACGTGAAGACTTCGGGGCTTTATTAAAACGGGGTCAAGCGTGATGAAAGCGTGCAACTTACTCGTGCAATTTATTGCCCCTGATCCCGAACTGGCCACACAGACACCCCGTGCAGGCCGGCTGGCCAGGCCTTCGGCACTGCCTCTTCTGCGCAGGAGCTCATGATCATGGCCCAGGAAGAACTCAGCGTTAGCCCTCCTTCCCTGCCAAAAGGCGGCGGCGCCATTCAAAGTATTGGCAAAGGCTGGGGAGCCGTCGGTCTGACCGGTGCGGCATCACTGCAAATCCCCCTGCCCATCACCCCCGGCCGCGGCTTCGCCCCCGCACTGGGCCTGAGCTACAGCAGCGCCGGCGGCCGCACAGAGTTCGGTCAGGGCTGGTCAATCAACCGCTCCTCGATCAGCCGGCAAACCAGCCTGGGTACACCTCAGTTCGAGGCCGACGCCAATGGCAAAATGGTCGAGCCGGTTTACCTCTCCCCCAGTGGCGATGTGTTACTGGCGCAACGGGATGCCAGTGGCCAGATCATCAGCCGTGACACCTCCGCGTTTCGCGGCCGGGGGCTGGCTGATAACTATCGAGTGACCGCCTACCGCCCACGGGTCGAAGGCGGCTTTAGCACCATCGAGCATTATGTCGGCACAAACGGTTCGTTCTGGCTGATCCAGCTCGCGGACGGCAGCGCCCATGTGTACGGCCACAGCGAAAACGCCCGCCTGCAACACGAGCATGGCACTTCGACCTGGGTGGCCGAATGGCACCTTGAGGAGTCGGTCGCCGCCAATGGCGAGCATGTGTTGTACGAATATGTATCCGAGAACGATGTATCGCTTAGCACGCTGACAGGTCCTGCAGCAGATGCCTGGCGAAGCCGCGACAGCAGCACCCATCGTTATCTGCAACGGGTTCGTTACGGCAACCTGACCGGCGACCGGGCGCCCTTTTTGCTGCAACAGGCGATGGTGCCCGTCTGGCTGTTTGATCTGGTCTTCGACTATGGCGAATGTGACCCCCGGCTGACGGTCAAGCCCCTGTACCCCCAAGCCCCGGGCACCCAGTGGCCGCTGCGGGCCGACCCGGTCAGCAGTTACCGTTACGGGTTCGAGGAACGCACGCTGCGCCTGTGTCACCAGGTGCTGATGTTTCACTGGTGCGCCGATGGCCCGGACAATAGCGGCCCCGTACTGATCCAGGGGGAACCGACGCTGGTACAGCGTCTGCAACTGGAATACAGCCAGCAACCGGCAGCGTCCATGCTGACCGCCGCTCACGTAATCGGCTATGACGGGCAAGCCGCGCAATTCAATCCGCCGCAAGAGTTCGACTACAGCGCATTCACTCTCACCCCTGAATCCGCGCGGTTCTCACCGTTTTTTACAGAGCAAACCCTCAGGCAGAGCCCGGGCATCGATGCCGATAATTACCAATTGGTGGACCTGTTCGGCGATGGCTTGGCCGGGATCCTCTATCGCCTGCAAAACGCCTGGTACTACCGGCGGCCCATTCGTCACCCGATGCCTGGCCTGAATAAAAACGCGGTGGGTTATGCGGCGCAGGAGTTGCTCAAACAGATTCCTGTCGCCAACAACAACTCACCAACGCTGCAGGTGCTCACAGACATCAATGGCGACGGCAAGCTCGACTGGCTGGTGGCCCAGCCCTCCATTTCGGGCTTTTTCACCCTCGATACCAACCAGCAATGGAGCCACTTCACGCCCTACGCGGCCTTCCCCAGCGAGTTTTTTCACCCCCAGGCACAGTTGGCCAGCCTGATGGGCAACGGCCTGTCTGACCTGGCGATGATCGGGACGCGCAGCGTGCGCCTGTATATCAATTTGACCGACAAGGGTTTCGACAACCCCGTCGAGGTCAACCGCCTGAGCACTGAAACGGCCTTGCCAGTGGTCAACGACGAACGCAGCGAACTGGTGGCGTTCAGTGACCTGCTGGGATCGGGGCAACAGCATTTGATCCATATTACCGGGCAGGCCGTGCGCTGCTTCCCAAACCTGGGGCGTGGACGATTTGGCGAGCCGGTGAACTTTGGCAGGCTGGACTTTGCTGGCGAGTTCAACCCCGCCCATGTCCGGCTCGCCGACCTGGATGGTTCCGGCGCGGCCGATATCCTGTACTGGCAGAGTGATTCGGTGCAGGTTTTTATGAACCTCAGCGGTCACGGCTTCGCCGCCCCCGTCACGATCCCCTTGCCTGAAGGGCTCAGGTACGACTCGCTGAGCCGTGTCAGCGTGGCCGACCTGCAAGGGCTGGGCTGTTCCAGCATGGTGATGACCAGCCACACCCACGCCCCCGCACTTGTACCCGAGCATTGGCGCTGCGACTTTGTGGCCGACAACAAACCGTATCTGCTGTGCGCCACGGACAACAACATGGGCGCTGCAGGCGAGGTGGTATATCGCTCATCGGCGCAGGAATGGCTGGACGAGAAAAACCTGTTGTCAGATCCGTCCCGGGCCGTTTCTGAAATGCCGTTCCCGATGCATCTGGTCAGCGAGCAGCGCCAGTTCGATCAGATCACCGGCAATCACTTGTCCCAATTCTTTAGCTATCGCCATGGCTATTACGATGGCGTTGACCGGGAGTTCCGCGGGTTTGGGCTGCTACTGCAAACCGACACTGAATCTGCCTCAACGGCCGACATACCCGATGCCGACGGGTTCAGTGCGCCCGTACTAAGCAAGACCTGGTTCCACACCGGCAAGACCCTGCACATGCCCGTGCCCGATGCCTGGGACGGTGATGCGCTGCTTGCCCCGCTGGGCAGCACGCTGTGTACCCAGCGCATTGATGGCACCGAGCACATACGCACCGACTGGGATGCCCCGACACTGCGCGACGCGGCCCGCACCTTGAGCGGCTCGGTGTTGCGCTCCGAAATTCTGGGTGTCGATGGCAATACCGTGCCTTACAGCATCACGCAAAGCCGATATGGCGTTCGCCTGCTACAAGCGCGCTCCGAGAATGACCAATACTCGGTCATGCTGCCGCTTGTCTTCGAGCAACGCAGCCTGCAATACGGGCGCCAGGTCGATGACCCGCTTTGCCAGCACCAACTCAATCTGGCCACCGATGACTACGCCAGCGTCACCCATACAGCCTCCGTTGCCTGTGCTCGCCGTGCCGATGCACAACCGCCCTACCCCGACGATGAAGAGCATGCCCACTTGCGGCGCTGGTGGCAGGACGCCAGGGATGATGCCCAGCAGTGCTTCTACCTGAGCGAAATGCGCGACCGGGTCTTGCATATCAACCAGATCGATTACCTGCGATTGGGCCTGCCTTACCGCAGTCAACAGATCGCCTACGTGATAACAGCCGACGATCCATCGATCAGCGTCATCAGTTACGAAGCCTTTATCGGCGCGCAGTCGCCACTGGGCAAAGACCCACTCAATGGTCAGCGCATGCTGGCGGGCCAGGCCCGCGTGCAATACCAGGGATGCCTGGACGGCACGGTGAATTTCGATGCACTGCCTGAGTATGTCGAACAGGCCGAGCTGGATGGCACCGCCCTGCAAGCCTACGTGGTGACAGATGATCAGGGCACAGAGCAAAACCTGCTGGGCAACACCCCTGGCGAGGTTAAAAACCGGCTCGAATCGGCCGGCTATATAGATGTCGGGCTGTGGCGGCCGGTGAGCAATACCGTCGACACCTCCACCAGCCTGTGGGCAGCACGCACGGGGTACACAACCTTCGCCGCTATCGAGCATTTCAACAAAGTGCTCGAGCAAAAGCCGGTTATCTGGGTCAAGCCTTCGAAGCTCACCTACGATAGCTTTTGGCTACTGCCTGAAACATTCACCGCACCTGACGAAGGGGTCACCGAAGCGGTCTACGACTACAAGTCGCTGCAGGTCAAATGGATTCGCGACCCCAATCAAAATGTCAGTGAAGCCCGATACGACGCGATGGGCCGAGTGGCGCTGACCACTTTCTGGGGCACCGAATGGGACGAAGCCACCCAGAACGTTATCGATGTCGGTTTTGACGACATGGCCAGTCATACCTGGTTGCCCGTGAGCGCCGCGCAAGCCATTGCCGACAGCTCGGTCATGGGCAACCTTGCATCCGCCCTCTTCTACGACAGCACTAGCTGGATGGGGCAAGCGCCCTCGGGCCTGCTACCCAATGGCGTGGAACTGGGCGTGCTGATACCCGGCGGGTATCTGCGCGCCAGTGCGCGCAAACGCCTGGCCAAGGGTGACTACCCGGTAAGTCAGATCCCCGCCCAAACCTGTTCAGCCTTGCTGGCCCTGCCCCGGGAGCCGGTTTATTCGGCAATATTGCAGGCTGACCGCTACCCGAACGACCCTCAACGGCAAGTGCGGATACAGGTCAGCGCCTCGGATGGCTTTGGCCGTGCCTTGCAGAGCAAACAAAAAGTTGAACCGGGCCTGGCCTACGCCGTCGACGACAATGGCAACCTGATCACCACCGGCGGGGAGCCGGAACAGGTGCAGGCCACCGAGCGCTGGCGCGTCAGTGAGCGCGTGGAATACAACAACAAAGGGTTGGCGGTACGTGTCTACCGGCCTTACTTCGCGAACAAACACCGTTACATCAACGATGAGTCATTCCGCCAGTTCGGCTACAGCGATCAGCAGTTTTATGACCCGCTGGGGCGCCCCACCAAAACCATCACCGCCAGTGGCTATTGGCGCCGCCAGACGTATATGAACTGGTACACCATCGCCGAGGATGAGAACGATCTGTATCAGGAGGCACTGGAACACCCGAAAGCCGCCACTGTATTGCAAGCCCACGGCAACCGGCTTGATCCGATGCAAGCCCTTGGGGGAGCAACGGTGCGGGTTGAATACCCGGGCATGCTGGCCACCGACAGCATCACTGTGAGTTGGAGCGGTGTAGCCGGTGCCGGTTCTCCTGCGCTGACATCGAAACAAGGCGATCCGGGCGGGCGGGTGCTGTTTAATATTCCAGCGACAGCAGTGGGGGCCAACCTCGGCAGAACAGTCGTGGTGACCTATACGGTGACACGCACAATCGAGATTCTGCAGTCAGAGGTCCTGAACCTGAACATCGCCACCCTCCCCGACTCGCAGATCGCCGACAAGATCGCGGTTGAAAAGGAGAGCAACGGCACACTGGATGTAACCCGCGCGCCCAATGGCGTGAATCTTGATATCCGCACCTGGCCTTTTGTGGCGGTCGGGCAAAAGGTCTGGCTGCGCCTGGAAGGCCAGAAGGCTGATGGCTCACCACACACGCTCACGATCTGGGCAGCGGCAACCGTGAATATCTATGAAGTAACTCAGGGTTATTTGCTCAAAGTCGCCCCAGCCACCTACCTGTCGCAACTGGTTGACGGCTGTATGTTAACCGTCACGTTCAAGGTGGCCTTCTCCGGTAGCGATGAAGCGCAGGCGCTGGCGTACCCCTTGAAAACCCTGCAAATATTGAACAGTGCCAACCCCCCAGGCTAAAGATGAGAGCCCATCACGCGAACAGCTAAAGAGAAGTGATAAAAGATGAGCCGCCTAATGCAACATCAAACACCCGTACTGGCCTCGGTCGATGGGCGCGCAGCTCTGCTGCGCACAGTGGCCTACCACCGTACGGATGCAAGCGAGGCGCCATCGACCCGGGTGACCCGACAACGGTATGACGCGCTCGGGAATCTGACCGAGCAATGGGACCCGCGACTGCAGGCCCTGGCCACCACCGATACCCGCGTGAAAGCCAACCAACAAACCCGCTTCAGCCTGTCGGGGCGGGAGTTGCGCACTGATTCGGTGGATGAAGGTTGGCGCGTCAGTTTCTACAACGCGGCCGCACAGGCCGTGCACAGTTGGGACGGGCGTGAAAGCTTTATGCGCCTGGACTACGATGAGCAACAGCGCCCTGTTGCACTGTTTGAAAAAGGGGCTGACGAAAACGTAGAGCAGTGCGTCGAACGCTTTATCTATGCCGCAAATAATACTGAAGATGCTCAGCGCAACCGGTGTGGCCGCATGCTGCGTCACGACGATCCCGCAGGCAGTTTGTGGCATGAAGCATTCACCGTAACCGGCCAGCCACTAATTGAGACCCGGCGCTTTTGCGTCTCGCTGACCGCCCCCCACTGGCCGAATGCCCCACTCCAGAGCGACAGCTACAGCACCCGCTGGCAATACGACGCATTGGGCGCGGTGATGGCGCAAACCGATGCAGCAGGCCACGTACGGTCGTTTAACGTCGATATTACCGGCCACCCTCGCACCTCGCAGTTGAACGGTGTTGCCCTGCTCAAAAGCTGCGAATACAACGCCTTCGATCAAGTGGAGACAGAGCACGCTGGCAACAATGTGCTGACCATCGCCAGCTACTCAGCGGCAAATGGCCGGTTACTGAGCCTCAAGGCCAGCACTCTGGCCGGGCATCTGCTGCAAGACCTGCACTACCAGTACGACCCGGTGGGCAATGTCGAAC